>CALEQS010000172.1 GCA_937907975.1 uncultured Clostridia bacterium
CTTGGCTGGCGACGGCCCGGGAAGATAGGTAATGCCAACACAATGAAGCGGTCTGGTCGGCCAGACCAAGCCGCTTTTTATATTCCTCCTTAGCTCAATGGTAGAGCACGCGGCTGTTAACCGCGGGGTTGTTGGTTCGAGCCCAACAGGGGGAGCCAAATCCAAAGAGTGCCGCCACGCGGTGATGTGTGGCGGCATTTTTACTGGATCGCGAATGGGCCTTTAGCTCAGTTGGTCAGAGCACGCGGCTCATAACCGCACGGTCCACGGTTCGAGCCCGTGAAGGCCCACCAAAGCGTTTGCGGCCGACACCTGGGACCTCTATTCATAGGGGTATAGCTCAGCAGGTAGAGCAGCGGTCTCCAAAACCGCGTGCCGAGGGTTCGATTCCTTCTGCCCCTGCCACGTTTATTCCAGGCTTGCCTGTAATATAAAATTTCATATGGCCCGGTAGTTCAGTTGGTTAGAACGCCAGCCTGTCACGCTGGAGGTCGACAGTTCGAGCCTGTTCCGGGTCGCCATATCTTCTCAAAGAGAAGATATATGCTGATATAGCTCAGTCGGTAGAGCGCATCCTTGGTAAGGATGAGGTCGGCAGTTCGAATCTGCCTATCAGCTCCAAAAAGTTCCGAATCAGAGAAGATTCGGAACTTTTTTCATAACTTTTAGGGCGTAAGCAAAAATTGAAAACTTCAATTTCTAACAAGTTCTATCATTGTTGCGAATGTGAAATAAAACAAAAGATTTTCAGCTCAATCTGAACTTACGCTTCCACCCAGCGCCTGTGCTATTTGTAAGATGGTACTGGCTAACTGCGGGTGATCTTGGAGCAGCTGTGCTGCCTGTGCCTGAGTGCTGGTCAGGTCGGGAAGCGTAGCTGCTTCTTTGTTATCTGGAGCAGCAAAGAATTGTTCATCTACCTGCTTGGCCAGATGCCTGCGGTCGGCGTCAAAAATATGGCTGTAAACATCTGTGACCATATTGCTGACAGCGTGCCCGGTGTCGCCCTGAACGCTTTTGATGTCGCCCTGGCTTACCTTGAGTTTGATACTTGCACTGCTATGTCGAAGAGGATGAAAGACGACAGAGCGGAGATCAAAGTCAGCGTTGAAGTCTTTCAGTTTGCGGTCGATCTGCCGTGTCTCATAAGGACGGCCATTTGCCTGGGCGATCACCAGATTGAAATCTTGATATTCATCGGCCAGGTCATTCTTTAGGAGCTCCTGATTTGATTTGTGCGCGGTGAGCTGTTCGGCAATCGTTCTGGGCAGGTAGATCTGCCGGACGTTGCTTTCCGTCTTAGGTGCTTTTAAGACAAGAGACGTCTTACTCCCGGTCTTTTTATGTTCCGGGAAGGTGAATATGATGTAGCCCCGCCCCTGCGAGCGGAGTTTCTCCAAGGCCGATTTGTCACAGCGCTGAAGCTCCTTTTCAACGTAGAGCCATGCGCTGTCTGAGTCGATCAGATCCGGTTCGATGTGGACACAGTCCCAAGTGAGTCCGAGGATTTCTCCAATGCGCATCGAACAGCCCAGCGCCAGGAAAATATACAGCTTCAATACAGGATCGGTGCAGAGTTCCAGTGCTTGATGAGCCTCTTCATCTGACAAGACATCACCTTTTTTCTTCTTGTACTTGGGGAGCTGGACTGCCTCTGCGGGGTTTGCACCCCGCAGATAGTCCCAGCGCAGGGCCTGATTCAAGGCACTGCGGATGGTGGCATCTCATCCAGGGTGACGCGATCTGAGCTGAACAGGCTGAACCAGACATCCAGACAGCCCGCAATGTAGGCGCACTGTTCTTGATACTCCATACTAGTGCCGTCAGCCTTCTTTGGGTTCCGGCCTAATTTGCCGCTCAGTTCATAAATATCCATATATATTCTCCTTTGTTGTTGTAATCACAGCATAAAGTGTTTGACTGTCACTTCGTTCCGTCAATGGCTCAGTGCAAAAACATTGACACAGCACAGCGCCAGCCGGTCATTCGGCCTGCCCCGCTGGAGAGCCACTTTGCGATTGTCACGCTGTAAATAGTAGACGCCGTCCGCCATCTCTGCCGCAAAAGCGCGCTCTGTCCGCTTCATCCCGGCGGTGTCGCCGCGCTCTTTGGCCGAGAGCCACGCTTTACAGCCATATGACGCTGCGTCTGGTATTCAGCCTGCAAGCGCTTATACTCCGCGTGATACACACGGCTTAAATCACTCAGCAGAATATGGAAAACAATGGTATTCATATGTGTGTTCCTCCTATTTATTAAATGTTGTGAGAGTTGTGAGACCCAAGGAAGAACAGAATCCTTCTTTGGGAATTGCTGAATACAATTGTTTGCTGCCGACCAAAGGAAGGACCGATCCATTTCTTTGGGTACACATAAGTTCTGATGCCCCAAGGAACAACTAGACACAGACGGTAATGTGGTTTGAGTACCTCAGAAAAAGAGCAAGCCTGCCGTCGGCATAGAAACTGACGGACAGGCTTGCTTTTTGCCACTGTAATTAAAGATTATTTTCGTTCTCCAAAAGCCAATCAGGCAGATATTTCACCTTGATCCCATTATAATTGCCGACGGTCAGGCGGTCGGCGGTGAGAATGATTTTTTCGTAGTTATCCTGAATGTGCTCCAATGGGCGCATTTCCCGGTCAAATGTCGCCTCGGCGGTCATGTCTGCCGTCACCTGATAATAGGTATACGCCCCCTGCTTTTCGGCGATGAAATCCACCTCGGTACTGCCGAGCTTACCCATATTGACCCGACAGCCCCGGCGGAGAAGCTCGAAATAGACGATGTTTTCCAGCGAAAAGCCAAGGTCATAGTTCCTGCGGGGCAGGATGTGATTGCGCAGGCCCAGGTCGACGATATAATATTTCTTATTGGTCTTCAGGAGCTGCTTGCCAACAATGTCAAACCGTTCCACAGGATAGAAAATGAAGGATTCCGCCAGAGCCTCCACATAGTCGCTGACGGTATTCGCCGACACCTTTCGTCCATTGGAGGTCAGGTAGTCGGTGATGCTGCGAATAGACACGGGGCTTCCCACCACGCTGGCCAGATATTTGGCAATGGTTTTCAGCAACGCAATGTCCGTGATCCTGCGTTTGGAGGGATCTGTCTCCCGGCGGGCCTGACGATCTTCAATATCCCGGACGATGACAGTGTTATAAATGCCCTCCAAATAGGTTTCCACTTTTTCGGGGGTGCGGTCCATGACTGCCAAATAAGGCAGTCCGCCGGTTTTCATATATTCGGCAAAGCCCTTATCCGGTTCCATATTGGAGACTGAGAGAAACTCGCGGAAGGACAGGGGGAGCATCTTGATCTCCACATACCGGCCGGTTAGCAGGGTGGCCAGATCGCCGGACAGCATATAGGCATTGGAGCCGGTGATATAGATGTCTACATCCGGTTTTACATAGAGACTGTCCACGACCTTTTCAAAGGAAGGAACTTTCTGGATCTCATCCAGAAAAATATAGGTGGGTTGCCCATCGACCAGCCGTTCCTTGATATAGGCATACAGTTTTTTGTAGTCCAGCAGATCTTCGTACTCCAGCTCTTCAAAGTTGACAGAGATGATCTGCGCATCGGGAATGCCGGAGGCTTTCAGCCCCTGCTGATACTGCTTCAGCAGGGTGGACTTGCCGCAGCGGCGGATCCCGGTCACGACCTTGATGACCTGTTCATCCTTCCATTGCTTCAGCTGTTCCAGATATTCGCTGCGTTCGACCATGTTATTACCTCCCCATCAGATAGTGCTCCCATTCTAGCACATACCATTCCACAAATCAATATTGTGTGCCGATTTCGGCACACAATGCGCATGCAATCAAGAAAAATGCCGGTTTTGATAGTATATACTGGATGCGTATACTGATGTGTGAATATATTTGACAAGTAACATAAAATAAGCTTCACCCAGTTTGTCACCTGAGCCAAGCCTCTGTATGCAGAAACGGCAACT
>CALEQS010000173.1 GCA_937907975.1 uncultured Clostridia bacterium
CTCATCCGTCATTTGCTTCGCAAATGCCACCTTCCCCTCAAGGGGAAGGCTTCGGGGGCGCGTTTACGCCATCAGCGTGGCCATCAGGATCGGGATGGTGACCATGCTGAACAGGGTGGTCAGGAACACGCCCTGCACCGCGGCGTGCTGGTCGGAGCCGTACTCGTCGGCCAGCATGCTCACCATGGTGGCAGTGGGCATGGCAAAGGTGACGACGATCACGCCCAGAATGGTCTGGTCGTGCAGGAAGAAGTGGAGCACGAACCAGATGAGCACCGGCAGAACGATGAGCCGCAGGGCGCTCATGAGGTAGATCTTCGCACTGCCCAGCATTTCCCGCAGTGGCTGTTTGGCGATGGAGATGCCGATGACCAGCAGAGCGCCGGGGGTGGTGATATTGCCGATGGTGCCGATGGTGCTGGTGAGCACGGCGGGAAATTTCAGCCCCGTCAGCGCCAGCACAACGGCGGCCACGCTGGCCACCATGCAGGGGCTGACAAAGGTGCGCCAGCTCAGCGCCACCTCCGCCTGGCCCAGCCCCCGGTCGGCGGCATCCTTGGAGAGCAGGTACACGCCGAGGGTGTAAAGGCAGGGGTAGAACGGAATATTCAAAATCGAGGCGTAAAACACCGCGTCCGCGCCGAAGATGGCCTGCACCACCGGGAAGCCGATGAAGCCGCAGTTGGTGAACAGCAGCATACAGACGTAAGCCCCCCGGCTGCCCGGCCGGATGCGCATCAGCTTCACGGCCAGCAGAGAGAGTGCCGCTACGGCGATGTAGCAGGCGGAGGAGATGAGCAGCAGCTCCACCATCACCCCGATGCCCGGCAGGCTGGAGTTGTTGAGCACACTGTATAAGATGGTGCAAGGCGTGGTGATGTATACCACCAGCTTGGTTAGCGCCGTCTGTGTTTTGGCGGGGAACACTTTGGCCTTGTGCCCGACCCAGCCCACGATCAGGATGAGAAACAGCTGGATCATGGCGGAGAAGATGGAAGATAGGTTCATGGTTCAAAACTGTCCTTTGCGCTGAAGATTTCCAAGTGAGCGGGTTTCACAGAATTTTGCGCTCCGCAGAGCGCAAAATAAAATGAAATCACGTCAATTCCGGGGGCGCGTACCTCGGAATTGACACTTCTCATTTCAAATGGGCCGACTTTTCGCGCAGCGAATCGAGGCCCGTTTGAAATGCAGCCCCTCAAATGAACAGGCTCAGCCTGTTCATTTGAACACGACCTGTACCAATACCATATAAAGTATCGTCGAACCGAAGATGCTCAGCAGCTCATTTCGTTTCCATAGATGGAGCAGTGCGCACACGACGACACAGAGCAGCTCGGGCAGACCGTGGGTGCCGGAGAACAGGTCGATGCTGCGCAGGCAGTAGACAATGAGCAGGGCAATGACGGCCGGGGGAAGCACTTGCCCCAGATAGGTGACCCACTTGGGCGGCTCGCCGCCCTTGCGTCCGCCGAAGATGACGAAGGCCAGCAGACGGGTGCCGAAGGTGACGGCGGCGACCACCAGGATGATGAGTACGGTGTAAAATGCGTCGATGTTCATGGCGGCGTGACCTCCTTTGCCTTCTGTTCATCCGCGGATGCGTCCGCTACGGGCTTGTCCTCCAACTTGCGCCGGGCCAGCAGCAGGGCGGCGGCAATGGCGACCAGTGCCGGAATGAGGAACAGGTCTGCGCCGAAGATCAGCAGGCTGACGATGCCGAAGCACAGACCGAACAGGGCCGGGGCGTGCTTGGAACTGCTCTGCCACTGCTCCACGGCCAGTACCACAAACAGGGCGGGCATGGCGAAGTCCACGCCGGTGGTGTCGAAGGTGATGAGGTGGCCTGCGGCCGCGCCGATGAAGCTGCCGCCGATCCAGTAGAGGTGATCCAGCAGGGAAACGGCAAAATAATAGTCCGTGGCGTCCACCCGGGCAGGGGGAACGCCGCCGGCCAGCAGGGCGTAGGTCTCGTCCGTCATGGCAAAGATCAGGTAGCCCTTGCGCAGCCCCGCGTCCTTGTAGCGGGAGATCATGCTCAGACCGTAGAAGAAGTGGCGGAAGTTCAGCAGGAAGGTGAGCAGGGCGACCTGCGGCAGGCTGGCCTGGCTGGCGATCAGCGTGACGGCCAGGAACTGACCGGAGCCGGCGTAGATGATGATGCTCATAAATACGGCCCACAGCGGGCCCAGCCCGATGCTGCTCAGCATCAGTCCGAAGGCCGCACCCAGAGCCAGATAACCGGCCAGCACCGGCAGCGTGCGGGGAAATGCCACCCGGAACGCGCTCAGCCGTGAAGCCCCTTTGCTTCCCTTGCTCATGATGTATGCTTCTTCCTCTCTCTGTAAAAAAGCGTAGATATATTCATTATAATGTATGAAAAATGTGATTGCAAGCGGAGAAGCACGCCGCGGTGGAGAAGAACGGGGAAGGGAGACGCGGAAATTTACGCATAATGCCCAGTTTTCCTGCTCTGTCGGTCAAGCGGTCAAAAATTAAAGTTTCTTTCAGCTTATTTTCAGCTTGCGGTGTTATGTTTCTCCGCTGGAAAAGGAGAAAAGCGGACCAAACAAAACCGCACAAAAATATTAAAATTCCTAAATCAAATTTGGTGTTTCGACACAAAAGAGAAAACTTTGCGCTTACCATCGCTTAATCTTTCTTTAAGAATGCCTTAAAACTGCTGACTTTCCCGGCGCGCTTCTCTATAATCACCCGTGCCGAGAATAAAAATAATAAAATGAAAAGCTGCGCTTGCCTTGCGCTGACATCCAAAGGAGGAGGTCATCGAGATGAACGAAATCATCCAAAACGTCAACTTTGCACTGCTGATCGTGTTCAGCTGCTGCTACGCCTATCAGATGGTGTATCTGATCGTGGGTCTGGTCAAGAAGGATCGACCCGAGACTCTGCCCGCCCAGCCCCACCGCTTCGCGGTGCTGATCCCGGCCCGCAATGAGGAAATGGTCATTTCAGGACTGATCGACAGCATCCACCGGCAGGATTATCCGGCAGAGCTGATCGACATCTACGTCATTGCCGACAACTGCACGGACTCCACCGCCGCCCGTGCCATTGAGTGCGGCGCAAAGGTCATCGCCCGCTTCAACAACCAGCAGGTGGGAAAGGGCTATGCGCTGGACTACGCCCTCAAGCACATCGACCATGAGGTCGGCCTGGAATACTACGACGCATTCCTCGTCTTTGACGCGGACAACGTGCTGGACACCGGATATTTCACCGCCATGAACAAGACGTTCTCCCAGGGCTACGATATTCTCACCAGCTATCGCAACTCCAAGAACTATGGCACCAACTGGATCACCGCCGGCTATGCCCTGTGGTTCCTGCGGGAGAGCCGCTTCCTGAACGGCGCCCGCATGAAGCTGGGCACCAGCTGCGCCATCTCCGGCACCGGCTTCCTTGTGGCCACCAAGGTGTTCCGGGAGGACAACGGCTGGAAGTTCAACCTGCTCACCGAGGACATCCAGTTCTCCACCGCCCACATCATCCGCGGCGACAAGATCGGCTACTGCAAGGACGCAGTGCTCTACGACGAGCAGCCCATCACCTTCAAGGCCTCTTGGAACCAGCGCCTGCGCTGGACGAAGGGCTTCTATCAGGTCTTTGCCCGCTACGGCAAGGATCTGGTTAAGGGCATTGTCCTGCGCCACAGCTTCCAGTGCTACGATATGCTGATGGTCATTGCCCCGGCCACCCTGCTGACCCTGGCCTCACTGCTGTTCAACGGCGGGTGCCTGCTGGCGGGTCTGGCCTCCGGCACGCTGGCCGTGGCCGAGTGCGCGGCCTCCGGTCTGGGCGACTGTCTGCTCAGCGTCTACTTCAGCCTGCTGCTGTTCGGCATCGTCACCCTGATTGCAGAGCAGAAGCAGATCCACTGCTCCAAGCCCCGTCAGATCCTCTATCTGCTGATGTTCCCCGTGTTTATCTTTACTTACATCCCCATGGCAGTCGTCGCCCTGCGCAAGAATGTCACCTGGAAGCACATTCCACACTCCATTCTCTGCACCGCCGACCAGATCTGCGAGAAGAAGTAAGTTCATGCGAAAGTTCTGAAGCCCCCGCCGCCGTCTCAATGACGGCGGCGGGGGCTTTCTGGATTTTGACTCTTTCCGTTCCTGTCATTCTGAGGAGCGTCAGCGGCTGAAGAATCTTACAGTACCAATGTCCGACGATCTGCATGGCAGTTGTAGAAGCGGGTGTTTTAAGATCCTTCGCTTCGCTCAGGATGAC
>CALEQS010000174.1 GCA_937907975.1 uncultured Clostridia bacterium
GATCACCTTGTCAAACAGCATCAGGTCGAAGTCGTTGAAGTGCTCCTGATCCTCCGCATTCAGCTTCAGGTTGGGCTCGGCATATTTGATGAAATCATAGGAGAAGTAGCCCACCAGACCGCCGGTGAAGGTGGGGAAACCCTCAATTTTGGGGCTTTTGTGTTCCGCCACGATCCGGCGCAGGATCTCGCCGGGATGATGCGTGCCCTGCTCGGTCACCTGCCCGTTGTCCGTGATGCGCACCCGGCCATCCACACAGGTGATCTCCAGCCCCGGCTCATAACCCAGGAAGGTATAGCGCCCCCAGCTGTCACTGCTAGCAAGGCTTTCCAGCAGATAGCAATGCTTCGAGACATTTTTCAGCACCTTCAGCACTTCAATCGGTGTGCGCATATCAGATAGAATGGTGCGGCAGACCGGCACGCACTTGTAATCGGCGGCGTAGGCTCTGGCCTGCTCCAAAGTGGGGGAATACATAGCGGTCACTCCTTGTGAAAAGAAAAGTGGGTTTTGCGGGCAACAAAAAATCCGTCCCCGACAAGTAGTTTGTCAAGGACGGATAGAAAGCTCCGCGGTGCCACCTTGATTCGGAACACTTGTTCCGCACTCTTAGGATACCAGCATATCCTGTGCCAGTCACGTTGGCATACGTCGCGGAATACTCAGTCTCAAAGAGACCTTTGACCGCGCCCTCAGTGGTCCATTTGCCAGATCGCATCTGTCGGCATCCCAGCGCCGCCGACTCTCTGTGAGACCGGTTTCTGACGTTATCTCCACATCAACGGTTTATCGGTGTAAATCGATTGACTGTATTATATAGCGGTTCAGTTGGTTTGTCAACCTGATTTTGAAAAATTACAGCATCCGTTCCATCAATACGGCGTAATAGCCGCCCATATCCGTTTCTTCACCGGTGGGCCGGAACCCATTTTTCTCCCAAAATCGTTTGCTCTGGGGATTGGTCCGCACATAGGCAAGCCGAATTTTCTTCATTCCGCTGGTGGCCAGCATATCGGACAGTTGCTTGATGAGCCGTGAGCCGGTGCCCTGTCCTTGTACCTCGGGGGCCAGAATGAACCAGCCGATATAGGCGGTGCCGGGAGCAGGGTAGTCACAGATGAGGTCAAGCAGAGCGATGAGTTTATCATTCTGCCGCAGACCGACAAAGTGTTTCTGCTCCGGCGTGGTTCCCGGCGGGAGTGCCGTCAGGTCGGAGCGCAGACTCTTCAATGTCAGGGGGGAGCCGAAGTGCTCGTAATAGAGTGGATTTCCGGCGCAGAGGGCGTACATTTCATTCAAATTATCCTCGGTCAGTCTGTGAACCTCATAACCGGGAAAGCAATCGGAAAGATTAAGAGTCATGTCGATTCTCCTTTGAAAAAATCGGCTGGATCCAAACGGATCCAGCCGATCATCGAAATAAAAATCAAATTGCGCCGTTCAGCGTGCCAAACTTGCGGAACTTTGCATAGCGCTGCTGGGCCACATCCTCAGGGGAGAGCACCATCAGCTGGGGCAGCTTGTGCGCCAGCTGAACCTCGAGAGACTGGAAGATGGGGGAGAAGTCCTTGGGATCTTCCTCAGGCAGCACCATGTCGATGACGCCCAGTTCCAGCAGGTCGGCGGCGGTCAGATGCAGGCAGTCGCAGGCCTCATGCACCTTGTTGCTGTCCTTCCACAGAATGGAGGCGCAGCCCTCGGGGGAGATAACGCTGTACCATGCGTTCTCCTCCATCCAGACCTCGTTGGCCACACTCAGCGCCAGCGCGCCGCCGGAGCCGCCCTGGCCCACCATGACGGAGACGATGGGGGTCTTGAGCCACATCATTTCCATCAGGTTCTCGGCGATGGCCTGGCCCTGACCGCGCTCCTCAGCGCCCATGTCGCAGCTGGCACCGGCGGTGTCCACAAAGCAGACCACCGGGCGGTGGAACTTCTCGGCCTGCTTCATGAGCCGCAGAGCCTTGCGGTAGCCCTCGGGCATGGGGGAACCGAAGTTGCGTTTGAAGCGCTCCGTCAGATCCTTGCCCTTTTCGATGGCAATGACGGTCACGGGCATATCCCGCAGCCATGCCACACCGGCCACAATGGCGGAGTCGTCGGCGAAGCGGCGGTCACCGTGCAGCTCAATAAAATCGTGGAAAATCGTGCGGATATAGTCCGCGCCGGTGGGACGGCCGCTGGCACGGGAGGCCTGCACCCGCTCGTAGGCGGTCATGGGCTTTGTCTCGGGCAGCTCAGCGTCCTCGCTGGCTACATAGCTCTGCTGCTCCCAGGTGACAGTCTCATTGACTTCCTTCCAGGCGTGGATCTTCAGCAGCTTGGTGAGCATATCCTGCTGTTCCTCGCGGGGAACGATAGCGTCCACAAAACCGTGCTCCACCTGGAATTCTGCCCGCTGGAAGCCGTTGGGCAGCTTTTTGCGGATGGTCTGCTCAATGACGCGGGGACCGGCAAAGCCGATCAGTGCACCGGGCTCGGAGAGGATGATGTCTGCCTCCATGGCGTAGCTGGCCGTCACGCCGCCGGTGGTGGGGTCGGTGAGCACTACAATGTAGAGCAGACCCGCGTCGGAGTGCATTTTGACAGCACCGGAGGTCTTGGCCATCTGCATCAGGGAGAGGATGCCCTCCTGCATACGGGCACCGCCGGAGACGGTATAGCCCACCACGGGCAGGTTGTTGTGGGTGGCGAACTCAAAGAGCCGGGTCACCTTTTCGCCCACAACGCAACCCATGGAGCCCATCATGAAATAGGGCTCCATTACGAAGATGGCGCACTTCTGTCCGCCGATGGAGGCGGTGCCGCAGATAACGCCCTCGTTCTCGCCGCTGCTGGCGCGGAGCTTTTCCTTCTTCGCCTCATAGTTGGTGAAGTGAATGGGGTCGCCGCCCCGCATATCGCTGTCCAGCTCCCAGAAGCTGCCCTCATCCACCAGCTCCATCAGGCGCTTGCGGGCAGGCATACGGAAGTGGTAGCCGCAGGAGCAGACATAGTGCTGCGCCTCCAGCTGGGAGGTGGTGAGCTCCGCCTGGCAGCGGGGGCAGGACTTGGTAGGTTCGGGTGCGGGCTGCGCCTGGGCCTCTTTGTTCTCCTCGGCCGGCTTGGAACGCTTAAACAGATTGTTCAGCTGCATAGAAAAATGCCTACTTTCTCGCCATTTGCCATACAGGCAGGGTAATTATTCTTTGTCTTTCTGGGCCTTGACCAGTGCGAAGGAGAAGTCAGCGGAAACGGCCAGCTTGCCGTCCACATAACCCTTTGCGCTGGCAAAGTAGAAGGGGCCCTTGCTCTTGGTGATGACGCTCTCGCTCTCCAGCGTATCGCCGGGCTTCACGGGGTGCTTGAAGCGGACGTTGTTCATGCTGGAAAACATGGGAGTTACATCGCCCATCTGGCCGTCAGCCAGCAGTACACAGGCGCCCTGCGCCATCATCTCGCAGAGAATGACGCCGGGAACGACAGGATTGCCGGGAAAGTGGCCCTTCAGGAACCACTCGTCGCCGCTGACGTGATATTTTGCGTGGGCAACACCGTCCACAACTTCAGCCTCCTGCACCAGGAGCATATTGTCCCGGTGGGGCAGGATCTTTTTGATCGCTTCCTGGTCCATGTCAATCCTCCACTTTCTTGAAGGCGATGCAGCCGTTGTGGCCGCCGAAGCCCAGAGAGGTGGACAGGACCAGATCCAGATCCATCTCCCGCTTCATGTTGGGGCAGTAGTCCAGATCGCAGTCGGGATCGGGATTCTGCAGGCCGATGGTGGGGGGGACGACGCCCTCGTGCAGAGCCATCACAGCGGCGACGGCCTCAGTGGCACCGGCAGCGCCCAGCATATGACCGGTCATGCTCTTGGTGGAGCTGACCACGATCTTGTGGGCCAGCTCGTCGCCCAGCGCGGCCTTGATGGCGGCGGTCTCGGTCTTGTCGTTCATGGGAGTGGAGGTGCCGTGGGCGTTGATATAGATCTTTTCGCTCTTCACGCCGCTCTGCTCATAGGCCATGCGGATGGCACGGGCACCCTCAATGCCCTCAGGGTCGGGGGCGGTGATGTGGTGGGCGTCGCTGGTGGCACCGTAGCCGCACATTTCAGCGTAGATCTTGGCCCCACGGGCCTTGGCGTGCTCGTACTCCTCCAGAATGAGGCAGGCACCGCCCTCACCCATGACGAAACCGCTGCGCTCAGCGTCAAAGGGAATGCTGGCGCGGTCGGGGTCAGTGGTGGTGGCCAGCGCCATGCAGTTGGCGAAGCCGGCGGTGGCGATCTCGGTGATAGTGGCCTCACTGCCACCGGAGATGATGGCGTCGGCGTAGCCGTGAGCGATGGCACGATAAGCCTCGCCCAGCGCATGGGTGCTGGAGGCGCAGGCGGAGGTAAAGCCCATGGAGGGACCCTTCGCGCCGTGGCGGATGGAGATCTCACCGGCGGCATCGTTGGGCATCATCATGGTGATGGTATAGGGAGAGACCCGGCGGGGGCCTTTATCTTTCAGTTTGGAGTATTCGCCGCACAGAGAGGACAGGCCGCCGATGCCGGAGCTGAAATAAACGCCCAGACGCTCGGGATCGATCTTGCCGGCCAGGCCGGCGTCCTCCATGGCCTCGACAGAAGCGGCCACGGCGAACTGGCAGAACGGGTCATTCCGGCGCACAAAGCTGCGGTCCATGGTCAGCAGGGGATCAAAGCCCTTGACCTCAGCCGCCAGAGTGGCCTTGTAGTCAGTGGTATCAAATTTGGTGATGGGGCCGATGCCGTGCTTACCGGCCAGCAGATTGGCCCAGGTATCGTGGACGTTGTTGCCCACGGGGGTGACGGCGCCGAGACCGGTCACAACGACTCTTCTCACTATGATCTTCCTTTCCGGTTCAAGGAAACGGGAAGATTTCCCGTCTGCTTGGAAAACAAATTCGACTGTCCGGCGCAGTGCCGGGACAGGAGGGCAGGCATAAGCTGTGCCTGAAGGCCGGATCTTCAGCAGCGGTCTGCCGCAAAACCGGCGTGTATTGCGCAGGAGCCGGATAAACCGGCTCCCTGGGCGCAATTACATGGCGATGCCGCCATCCACACGGATGACCTCGCCGGTGATATACTTGGCTTTGTCACTGGCCAGATAGGCGGCCAATTCTGCAATGTCGTCGGCCTCACCCATGAAGCCCAGCGGAATGGTGTCCAGAATGGCCTGCAGGTCCTTCGGATCCATGGCGTCGGTCATGGGGGTGCGGATAGCACCGGGGGCAATGGCGTTGCAGTTGATGTGGCGGGAGGCCAGCTCCCGTGCCACGGTCTTGGTCAGACCGACCACGCCCGCCTTGGAGGAGGCGTAGTTCGCCTGACCCGCGTTGCCGGTCAGACCGGCGACGGAGCTGATATTGATGATCTTGCCCGCCTTCTTCTTCATGAAATTGCGGTAGCAGGCCTTGATCGTGTTGAACATACTCTTGAGGTTGACATCCAGAACGGAGTCCCAGTCGGCCTCGGTCATGGCCAGCAGCACCTTGTCCCGGGTGATGCCTGCGTTATTGACCAGAATGTCCACACCGCCGAATTCGGCGATAATCTCCTTGATGGCGGCCTGCGTGTCGTCAAAATTGGACACGTCGCAGACCTTGCACACCACCTTGCGGCCCAAGGCCTCAATGGCGGCGACCGTCTCCTCAGCGGGGGCAGGATTGCCGACATAGAGAATGGCGATGTCTGCACCCTCGGAGGCCAGCTTCTTGGCGATGGCGGCGCCGATGCCCTGGCTGCCGCCAGTCACCAGTGCGACTTTTCCTTCCAGTGTCATGCTTTGACCTCCTCAATGGTGCGCTTCAGGCTTTCGGCGTCCTCCACGTTGAGCGCGCGGACGTCAGAATTGATCTTGCCAATCAGACCGGACAGCGTCTTGCCGGGGCCGACCTCGATAAAGGTATCCACGCCGGCGGCGATCATATTCTCTACAATGGTCTGCCAGCGCACCGGGTTTTCCACCTGACGGGATAGCAGATCCTTGAACTGTCCGTCCTCATAGGGCCGGGCAGTCACATTAGAATAAAGCGGGCAACTGGGGGTGCCAAACTCCATGGGAGCGAGCACCTCGGCCAGCCCCCTGGCGGCGGAGGACATGAAGGGGGAGTGGAACGCGCCGCTCACCTTCAGGGGGAGCGCACGGCCGCCCGCTGCCTTGACTGCCGCCTTAAAGCCATCCATGCTGGCGCTGAGTCCGGCGCAGACGGTCTGAGCGGGGGAGTTGTAGTTGACGGGGTAGACCTGATCGAACTGACCGGCCAGCTCCTCCACCTTCTCCGGGGGCAGCTTGACAACAGCGACCATGGCGGAATCGGCGGCATTGGAGGCCTCCTGCATCAGCTCACCGCGGCGGCAGACCAGCTTGAAGCCGTCCTCCAGAGAGACGGCGCCGGAAAAGGCCAGCGCGGAGATCTCACCCAGGGAGAAGCCGGCCAGCGCGTCGGGATGAATGCCGGCCTCGACCAGCGCCCGGGCGGCGGCCACCTCGACGGCGAACATATCGGGCTGGGTGTTGGCCGTAACGGTCAGCTCCGCCTTGGTGCCGTTGAAGCACTGTTCACTGGTGCCGGGGCGGATGCTGTCGCACAGCTCAAACACCGCCCTGGCGGCGGCACTGCACTCATAGAGCTCTTTCCCCATGCCCGGGGCCTGAGCACCCTGGCCGGAAAAGACAAAAGCGATTTTACCCATAATTCGGATGATCTGAGATCAGATCTTGCTTTCGATGAAGTCGACCAGCTCGCCGATGGTGTTCATCTTCTCTTCCAGCTCCAGCTCGACGTCCAGCTCTTCCTCCAGCTCCATGACCATCTCGACGGTCTCCAGGGAGTCGATGCCCAGGCTCTCGAAGGTGGTGTCACGGGTGAACTCGGAAGCGTCGCGGCCAGTGTGGTCAGCCAGAATCTCAGTCAGCTTAGCGTAAATATCCATAATAATTTCCTCCTGATATTTTCAGTAAACTATTCCGCTCAAACAGTCGGAATTCCAGCGCAGAGCATAGCAATGCACTTTAACTTTATTTACTATATAGGCTCCGCACCCATTTGTCAAGATTTTCGCATTCACGAAGTGCAGGATAATCGGCACAAAGTGACGGAATGTCTAGTAAAAATAAACGAAGGGAAAAGCCTTGACAGGGAAGAACGCTCCATATATAATACTGATGAAAATTGAACAGCCTTATCAAGAGTGGTGGAGGGATCGGCCCGATGAAGCCCGGCAACCTGCCCGGCGCGCAAGCGTGCGGCAAGGTGCCAATTCCGGCGGTATGTATCGAAAGATGAGGGTACTTACGAGAACACGTTCCGCCGCGGAACGTGCTTTTTTAATCTATTCTTTAGGGCTGATTCAAAAAGAAAAGGAAAGGAAGATCCCTATGAAAGAACACATCTTTACTTCTGAATCTGTCACCGAAGGACATCCCGACAAAATCTGCGACCAGATCTCTGACGCAGTTCTGGACGCCATTCTGGAGCAGGATCCCAATGGCCGCGTTGCCTGCGAGACCGTAACCACCACCGGCATGGTGATGGTGATGGGTGAGATCTCCACTACCGCCTATGCGGACATTCCCTCTATCGTGCGCAAGACCGTGGAGCGCATCGGTTATAATGATTCTGCCTCCGGTTTCGATGCCAAGAGCTGCGCCGTGCTGACCAGCATCGACGAGCAGTCTCCCGACATTGCCCTCGGTGTGGATCACTCCATGGAGTATAAGGCGGACGCCAAGGATGCTGCCGATCTGGTGGGTGCCGGCGATCAGGGCATGATGTTCGGTTTCGCCTGTGACGAGACCCCCGAGCTGATGCCAGCGCCCATCTCTCTGTCCCATCAGCTGGCCCACCGGCTGACCGAGGTGCGCAAGGACGGCACCCTGCCCTGGCTGCGCCCGGACGGCAAGACCCAGGTGACCGTGGCCTATGACGAGCAGAACCATGTGGATTGGTGCCCCGCCATCGTGGTGTCCACCCAGCACGCCCCGGAGATCGAGCTGAAGGATCTGCGGGAGGCCATCATTGAAACGGTCATCCGCCCCGTCCTGCCTGAGAGCTATATCCGCCCGGAGACCAAGCTCTATGTGAACCCCACCGGCCGCTTTGTGGTGGGCGGCCCCTGCGGCGATACCGGCCTGACCGGCCGCAAGATCATTGTCGACACCTACGGCGGCGCGGCTGCCCACGGCGGCGGCTGCTTCTCCGGCAAGGATCCCACCAAGGTGGACCGTTCCGCGGCCTATATGGCCCGTCATGTGGCCAAGAATATTGTGGCCGCCGGCCTTGCCCGCCGCTGCCAGATCGAGCTGGCCTATGCCATCGGCGTGGCCCACCCCGTCTCTGTGCTGGTGGATACTCAGGGCACCGGCGTCCTGCCTGATGAGCAGCTCGGCGAGATCGTGAACCGCACCTTCGATCTGCGTCCCTCCTCCATCATTTCCTACCTGGATCTGCGCCGCCCCATCTATGAGCAGACTGCCGCCTATGGCCACTTCGGCCGTCCCGAGCTGGACCTGCCCTGGGA
>CALEQS010000175.1 GCA_937907975.1 uncultured Clostridia bacterium
CGGCTGCTGACATTAGCGCTGGGCGCACTGACGGCGGGCGGGGCCATGCTGGGGCTTCAGTCCGGCTTCTGGGGCGCGCTGGGGTGGGGCATTCTCTGGGAGTGTGCCCGGAGCAGCTGCGTGCCGCTGGCGGATCGGAGCACAGTCGGTCTGTGTGGGGCGCAGAGCTATGGGAAGCTGCGCTGCTTTGGTTCGCTGGGATTCCTGGCCGGAGGTGCCGGACTGGGACTTTTGACCCGACGGCTGGGGCTGGAAAGGCTGTTGTTTCCGATTTATCTGTCCCTTGCGGCGGCCGCCTTCCTGCTGTCCTTCGGTCTGCACCGGGAGAAGAGAGCACGCGGCGGGCTTCCCGAGCGGGTATGGAAAACGCTCCTCCACACTCCGGCCGTCCGGCTGGCACTTCTGCTGGGAGCCCAGGGTGGGGCGGCGGTGAACGCGCTCCAGCCCTATCTGGGCGGCTTCCTCGTGGATCGGCTGGGAGCGGAAGTGTCCGTGCTGGGATGGAATACACTGTTCTGTGTGGGGCCTGAGCTGCTGCTCCTGCCGTGGGTCAGCGGGAAGCTGCTGCCGAAATACGGCGCGGCGCGGGTGAGCCTTGGCCTGACGCTGGCGCTGAGCGCACGCTGCATCGATTACGCGCTGGCTCCAAATGTGGGGACATTTCTCGCCGCATCTCTGTTCTATGGATGCACCGTGTGTGCCGCCACGGCGGTGAGTCTGAGTGTTCTGCGCGCAGCGGTGCCGGAGGAGTGCTATGCCAGTGCCGTTCTTCTGAGCGCCTCCGTCACTGCCCTGACCCGGGCGGGGTTCGGCTGGCTTTTCGGAATGCTGGAGGGTACCGCCGGGGGCCGGGCGGGCTTCTGTCTGCTGGGCGGACTCAGTCTCGCGGCGGCGTGGGTGCTGTGGAAAAAAAGAAATGAATTTCCGGAGAAAAACGCGGGGCATTGAGTGCCCCGCGTTTTTAGAAATTGTGATTTCGCCTGATAAAGCACATGAGAATGAGCAGGATGACCACGAGGACGGCAGTGCCCGCACCAAAGAGCAGAATGCCCGTATACCAGGGCGCGGAAGTCAGCGCATACAGGCCGGGGCGCATATGGTAGTCCCAGCAGCGGTAGATGCTCGTGCCGAGAAATATGCCGATCACGCATCACAGAAGTGTTTTCAGCACACGATATAACCGCTTCATGCCAGCTCCAGCTCTACCGGGCAGTGGTCACTGCCCAAAATGTCCGCATGGATCGAGGCGTCCTTGATCCTGGGTGCCAGCCGGTCGGAGACGATGAAGTAGTCAATGCGCCATCCGGCGTTCTTCTCCCGGGCGTGGAAGCGGTAGCTCCACCAGGAATAGGCCCCGGCAAGATCCGGGTGCAGAGCGCGGAAGGTATCGGTAAAGCCGCTCTGGAGCAGCCGGGTCATACAGCCGCGCTCCTGATCGGAGAAGCCCGCATTGCCCCGGTTGGTCCTGGGGTTTTTGAGGTCAATCTCCTCATGGGCCACGTTCAGGTCGCCGCAGTAGACGACCGGCTTTTTCTCGTCCAGCACCTTCAGATGTGCCAGCAGCGCGTCCTCCCATGCCATACGGTAGTCGATGCGCTTGAGCTCGTTCTGGGCGTTGGGGGTATAGCAGCACACAAAATAGAAGTCCTCAAATTCCAGTGTGATGAGCCTGCCCTCGTGGTCATGTTCGTCGATGCCCAGCCCATACTGTACACTGAGCGGCTTCTGCTTTGTAAACACAGCGGTGCCGGAGTAGCCCTTCTTATCGGCATAGTTCCAGAAGCACTCGTAGCCCTCCGGGGCAAAGTCGATCTGCCCGGCCTGCAGCTTTGTCTCCTGAAGGCAGAATATATCTGCGTCCAGTGCGGCGAATGTCTCGGCGAAGCCCTTGGTCATGCAGGCACGCAGACCGTTGACGTTCCATGAGATTAGCTTCATGCCTGCCCCTCCTTTTCCTGCCCCAGCTCCTCCAGCAGGGTCTGCAGAAGCTCTGCCATTTTTGAAATGGAGTTCAGGCGCACCCGCTCGTGCACCGAGTGGGCATCCAGAATGTCAAAGCCCAGACTGACAGCGGCCAGATGGGGGGCTTTTTCCAGCAGAATGGAGCTCTCCAGCCCCACATGAACGGCCACCGGAGCCATGGCACTGCCGTCCTGACGGCGGCGGATGTCCCGGATGCGCTGGGCGAGCGGGCTTTCGATCTTCCCCTCCCACGGGGCGTAGGAGCTGCTGTCAATGCAGGTGAAGCCGCCGGAGCGGGCGGCGGCGTCAGTCTCGCCGCGCAGGATGGCCATCTCAGCCCGACTGGCCCCGCGGCCCATGTGGCGGATGACGATGATGCCGTCCCGGCAGGCGGCCATGGCCGGGTTGCCGGAGCAGGCCGGGGTGTCCGGCGAGTCCAGCCGCCAGGACTGGACGCCGGAGGGCAGCTTGGCGAGGAAGTTCAGCACCTGGCGGCGGGTGTCGTGATCCCAGACGGCGGCTACGGGGGAATGCTCCTCCAGTGTGACGGTCAGGCCGGGATCGCTGGCGCGGAAGGCGGCCAGTTCCTGGCGCCACTGTTCCACTGCGCCGGTGACCGCCTCCGGCTTGGCGGTGGAGATCACGGCGCTGGCCTCGGTGGGAATGGCGTTGAAACTGGTGCCGCCCCGCAACTCCGCAATGCCGCCGGGGCAGGCGGTCAGAAATTCGCCCAGCGTGGTCAGGGCGTTGCGGCGGGGCAGCTGAATATCAAAGCCGGAGTGGCCGCCGGTCAGACCGGACAGGGTGAGCGTGAACGCCTGCTCGTCCTCCACCGGCTGGAATGTAAGGGGGCGGCTCCAGCTCTGGCGCAGACCGCCGGCGGAGGCGACGATCACCGCGTCGGAGCGGAAGGCGTCCAGATTGATGTAGTAAGTGTATGCCTCCAGCCACGCCGGGTCCAGCGCCCGGGCGCCGGTCAGACCCTGTTCTTCGCCGCTGGTGAAAAGCAGCAGCAGCGGCGGGGGGGGCGTTCTGCTGTCCAGCGCCAGCCAGAGCATCAGTGCCGCGCCCATGCCGTTGTCCGCGCCCAGCGTGCTCCGACCATCGGAGCGGAGATAGAGTCCGTCGTTCACCGTGTGGATGGCGTCCTGCCCGGGGCGGTAGTCACTGCCCGGAGCGGCTACGCACACCATGTCGGTGTGGGCCTGCAGAATGACGCCGGGTGCGCCGGTGCAGCCGGCAGTGCCGGGCAGGGCACAGCGCAGATTGTTGGTGCCGTCCGTCTCCGGGGCATAGCCCGCCTCGGTCAGCAGCTTGGTGAGATAGGCCGTCACCGCCGCCTCCCCGCCGGAGGGGCGGGGGATGGCGCACAGCGCCGAAAATCGGTTCAGAACCTGTGTCGTGATCGCTTCCATAAGTACGAACCTCCATAGGGGAGAAAATTTTTCTGAACCTGATTATACAGGTTCCGGGCGGGAAAGAGAAGCGGCGGAACTTAAAATTTTCAAATCATTTTCAAATTTCCGCTTTGCCCCTTTTGCATCAGGTCGAAAAATGATAGAATAATACTGATTTAGTATGTCTGTGAGGAGATGCGTCATGTCAGAACCGATCGTATTCTGTAAGGGCGGCGGGTGCACCGCCAAGC
>CALEQS010000176.1 GCA_937907975.1 uncultured Clostridia bacterium
GCGATGTAGGTATTGGTCATGCGGGAGGTGGTCACATAGGCATAGCTCTGGCGGCGGGCACTGCCCGTGGAGGGCATCCCCATGCGGCGGCCGTTGAAGCGGTCCACCATGTAATTTTTCAGCACACCGTTCTCAATGAGCACATTGCGGCGGGCCGGCGTGCCCTCGTCATCAATATTGATAGAGCCCCAGGCGTTGGGAATGGTGCCGTCGTCAATGGCGGTCACCCTCTCATTTGCGATCTTCTGGCCCAGTCTGCCTGCAAACTGAGAGCAGTCATAGGCCACGGCGCTGGCCTCCAGCGAATGGCCGCAGGCCTCGTGGAAAATGACGCCGCCGAAGCCGTTGTCGATGGCCACAGGCATGACGCCCGCCGGGCAGTAGCCCGCGCCGGCCATGGTGACGGCCTGCCGAGCAGCATGGATGCCCACCGCCTTGGGGTCGATGGTCTCAAACATCTCCAGTCCCATACGGCGGCCCGGGCGGCATCCGCCTGTCTGGGTCTCGCCGTTGACCTCCGCCACGGCGCTCACCATGAGCCGGGTGCGGATCTGGCGGTCCTGCGCATAGAGTCCCTCGCTGTTGGCCACCAGAATACGGTGGTCCACATCGAGGAACGTGCCGGTGACCTGACGGATGGCCTCGCTATGATCCTTTGCGGCGGCACAGCCCATGCGCAGAATATCCACCTTGCGGGCATTCTCCACGCTGGCGGGCGCGATGCGGACCGGATGGATGTCGCCAAACAACCGCTCATTCAGCCGGATGTCCAGTTCTGCGGTGCCCTCGCCCAGTGCGGAGGCCGCCTGTTCGGCGCAGCGCAGAAGCCCGGCCTCGCTGGTGTCCACCGTGGTGGCGCTGACACTGCGCAGGCCCTTGAACACGCGAACGGATGCACCCGCGATCTGGGCGTCGGTCACATCGTCCACAAGGCTGTCCACCATGTCGATCGTGTGATTCAGGGTGTTTTCCACAAACAGCTCGGCAAAATCCGCGCCGGTGGACACCGCCTTTTGCAGCACACGCTCGCAAATCTGTCTTGCAATCATGCTTTTTCTCCTTTTCCCATATATTCAGGATTTTATAGGGTTATCATACCATGAACGCGGACAAAAGGCCAGCAAATAAGGCCGCCGGTTTCCAAAGGAAACCGGCGGTGAGCCTGCACGCTGATGATGCAAATTCTGTCCTTCTCTTATTCTGGGCGGGCGGAGATGATCCACGGAGCAGGCTGAGTGTCAAAGGTGTTCTTACTGCTCAGCTTGGAGACAGTGACCTGAATGACCTCCACATCGCCCACGCCCAGCGCCTTGCACTTTTCGCTCATGGCGGCGGCCACGGCAAAATCCAGCGTGTAGATGACAAACTCCATCTTCGGATTGAGCTTCAGCAGATACTTCATCTCCTGTTCCATGCTGGCCGAGGCCACCAGCATGGTGACGTCGGGCACCGGAAGATCGGCCATAGTCTGCTCATCTACATGATCGATGATGGTCACGTTGTTCAGGCCGAACTGACTCACATTGTCCTCCAGCGTCCGGCGGTCCCGGGCGCTGTACTCCACCGCCACAACTGTGCCTTCACTGGCCATAATGGCGGCCTCCACGGCGATGGACTCGCCGGAGATGACGCAGATGTTCTTGCGGGTATCCACCTGCATCTTGCTCAGCAGAACCGCCCGGATCTCGGAGCCCACATAGCGGACGGAGCCGGGGGTGAAGGACTGGTTGTCCATGCCGAATTTAAAGGTGCTGCGGGCATTGGGATTCAGGATCAGCATACCGGCGGAGGCATTGATGCCCCGGTCCATCATGTCGTATACCTTGTTCTGCTTCACCGGCCCGGCGGGCTCACTGCCCTCGTTGTAGATCACGGTGCAGTCGCCCAGTCCAGCGTTGAACATCCGGTAAAAGATGTCCGGATGGCCCGCCTCGGTGAACACCAGCACAGAGCGATGGGACTCCACAGTGGGGATCAGGTTCTTATTTTTGCGGGTAATGTCAAGGATCTTGACCCGCTCCAGATCCACCTCCGTGTTATCGGAAAAATACTGAAGCCACGCCAGAATGTGGGCATTGGTAAAGAGATTCTGTTCCATACTTGATGCACCCTTTCTTCAACAGGTTGAATGGTTAAAGCCATTATACTACGTCCGCGGCCGAATTGCACTCATTTTTGCATAAAAAGAGGAAAAGCTAATTGTTTGAGCACAAACGCCTAGCAGAGTTCCGCCATCCGCAGATGACGGAATAAAGCGAAAATTCAGTTTTTCCGGGGGCGTGTACCTCGGAAAAAACTCTTCTCAGCCCAGAAAGTGTGCGAATTGACCGCCTTTAGCGGTCAATGAGTGCGCGCCGCGGGCTGCATCCCTTCGAAGAAATGCTTGCATTTCTGAGAGAGCTTGTCGAGTTTCTCGACAAGATCAAAAGAGGACGCCGAAGCGTCCTCTTTTCTGGTGTTTGGAGAAGTGAGCTTAGAACTCACCCTTGCCGATGAACTGATCCACATTGTCCTTGGTGATGTAGGTCAGGTCGGTGTAGTGGTAGTACTCGGTGGAACCGGTGGAGAAGTACTCGTCCATGGCCACGCAGGTCTCGGCGGCGATGTCGTCAGCGCGGTTCATAACGGTCATTTCCAGCTTGCCGTCCTTGACAGCCTGGATGGCGTCGTTCTGGCCGGTGAAGGAGTAAACCTTGATCTGATCGCCCAGCTTGGCTTCCTGGATGGCATCCACAGCGCCCATGGTCAGGTCGTCATCATAACCGATGACGATGTTGATCTTGTCACCGTCAGCCTGGATGTGCTGCTCCATAGCGGACTTGGCATCGGTGCGGCTGGAGAAAGCGTAGTCGGGCTCATACAGGTTGTAGTTGCTGCCAGCCATGGCGGTCTTGAAGCCGGCCTCACGGAGCTGATAGTCCTTCAGGAAGGGCACGCCGGAGATCTGGACCACATTGCAGCCGGCGTCAGCGCCGTTGTCATCAATGATCTTCTTGCCGATGTCGACAAAAGCCTGCTCCTGATCGGGGCCGATGCAGGCGGTGGCGCAGTCGCGGCCGGCCTCATCCACGTCCAGTGCGCACAGGAACAGCGGAATGCCGGCTTCCTTGCACTCCTTGGCGATGTCGACCATAGCGGTGGGGTCGCCGCCGAACACGGCCAGAGCGTCCACGCCGGCGTCGATCATCTGACGGCAGTAGTTGGTCACGTCGTCCGCCACGGTGTTGGCGTCCAGCGTCTTGACCTTGGCGCCGGCCGCTTCGGCCATGCGCACGAACTCGGTGCCCACGCGGCCGCCCCAGGGAGCGGTGGAGGTGATGGTGACATAGCCCAGATTCTTGCCGGACAGATCAACGCCGCTCACATCGACGTTGCAGCCGTCCTGCGCGCCGGAAGCGCCGGATGCGCCGCTCTGACCGCCGCCGGCCTCAGAAGAGGCTGCGGGAGCCGCAGAACCGGAACCTGCGGAACCGCCGCCGCTACCGCCGCAGGAGGCGAGGGCAAGCACCATGGCAAGAGCAAGTACCAGAGACAGGAGTTTACCGATCTTTTTCATTGTTTTCCTTCCTTTCCTACTTTGAGAGGTGGATTATGACACCGCTTTTCCTTCTAAGCGGATCGTCAACGATAAGGGGAGCTTATTCCGCTTCCTTGTTGCTGGTGAAGCGGTCGATGATAAGGACCACGATCAGCAGCGCGCCGGTGATGAGGTTGACCCATGCCTGAGACAGGAACAGGGCTGTCATCATCTGGGAGATGACGCGCATGATGAGCACGCCCAGCAGGACGTGGATGGCGGTGCCCTTGCCGCCGGACATCTTAATGCCGCCGATGACGCAGCAGGAGATGGTCAGGGTGGCCAGGCTGTTGCCCTGGGTGTAAATGGCGAAGCCGGCATTGGACACCATGATGAAGCCACAGACCGCACTCAGCATGCCGCACAGCACATAGGTGACCCAGACGGTCTTCTGCACGCTGATACCGGCATAGGCCGCGGCCTCGGGGTTGTCGCCCACCACATAGAGGTTATTGCCGAACTTGGACTTATACATCCAGAAGAACACGGCCGCCACGATCACCACGAAGATGATGGCCGAGGGGGTAAACCACTTCTGGCCGAAGAGCTTGGTGTTGGCGATGATCTTGACGATGTCGGCGTCCGCCGGGGCAAAAGAGCTGTTGGCAAAATAGAACACGATGCCCTGATAAGCGTAGTTGGTGGCGATGGTGGCGATCAGCGAGGAGACGCCGATCTTTGCCACGAAGAAGCCGTTGATGAAGCCGGTGATCAGGCCGGTCAGCAGACAACCGACGATGGCGACCACCAGTGAGAGCACCGAATTGCCCGAGGCGTTGTAAACCGCGTTGAAGCAGACAACCGAGGTGACACCGGCCAGACCGGCCTGGAAGCCGGCGGACAGATCGATGTTGCCAGTGATCATGACCATAGCCAGACCGAGGCAGACGGGACCGTACATGGCGGTGTAACGGATAACATTGTAGAAGCCGGAACCATAGCCGTCCACAGCGATAAAGGCCACAAACAGCATGATGATGAGGATCAGGACGGAGTTATTGTCCTTGAACGTCCGCACGAGGCGGCTGCGTTTTTCAGCCTTGGCGGCCATTACTTTCTCTTCCACAGTTTGACCCCCTTTCCTTTCAGGACATCCAGAGACAAGGCGAACAGCATGATCGCGCCCATGACGACCCACTGGAGGTACTGGGACATATGCAGGCTGGTGAAGCCGGCGGAGAGCACGCCGTAGAACAGAACGCCGATGATGGTGCCCCAGACGGAGCCCTTTCCGCCCTGCACGGCGCAGCCGCCCAGGACCACGCAGAGGATGATCTGCATCTCAGCGCCGGAACCGGACTGAGGGTTGGAGCTCAGGGAGTTTGCCATGGTGATGACCGCCGCCAGGCCGACGCACAGGCCGGTGATCATGTAGGCGATGGTGATATTGCGCTTGTGGTGGATGCCGGAGAACCGGGCCACGATGGGGTTGGCACCAATGGCGTAGAGCTGCTGGCCGTACACGGTACGGCTCAGGATCAGGCCAAGAATCACGGCCACGACCACGAACCAGATGATCAGAATGCTGAAGGGGCCGATGGAGGCTCTGCCCAGCGCCCGGAAAGCCGGGGAGCAGTCATTGGGGATGACCAGAACCGTACCGGCGGAGACCATGATGGCCAGTGCGCTGTAAATGGAGCTGGTGCCAAGGGTGGTGATGAAGCTGTTCAGCTTCACATAGCTGGCCAGAACGCCGTTGAACAGGCCGCACAGCAGGCCCACGCCCAGCGTGGCCAGCACGGTCAGCGCCGCGTTATTGGTCTTCATCATCACCGTTGCCGCGATGCAGCAGGTGAAGGTGAGCATATTGCCCACAGAAAGGTCGATATTTCCGGTCAGCATGACCAGCGTCAGGCCGAAGGCGATGATGCCGGTGTAAACCATCTGGCGGAAGATCATCATCAGGTTGGTGGGGGTGATAAAGACCAGTCCCCCGGCGCCGCCCTTGCTGATCTGAAGGATCACTTCAAAGATCACCAGGGCAGCCAGCATGGCCAGAAATACGGAGCTGCCGTTCAGCGCCTGAAATTTCGACCAGTAATACTTGAAGCCGCGTTTTTCGGTGGCGGCAGTGGTTTTCTCAGACATTCTCTTCCGCCTCCTTCTTTGCCTCGAGCTCCTCGTGGAAGTCTGCGTGGAAGTTGCCGCCCAGCGCGTATTTCAGCACCTTTTCGCGGGTCAGCTCCGGCGTGATATCCAACTGAGCGGTCTTCTTGCCCTCATAGATGGTGACCACGCTATCGCAGACGCCCATGATCTCCTCGATCTCGGAGGAGACGACGATGATCGCCATGCCCTGCTTGGCCAGATCACTCAGCAGGCCGTAAATCTCGGACTTGGAGCCCACGTCGATGCCGCGGGTGGGTTCGTCCACGATGAGCACCTTGGGATCCATCATCAGCCACTTGGCCACGACGACCTTCTGCTGGTTGCCGCCAGAGAGGTTGCCCACCAGCTGGTTGACGGAGGGCGCCTTGATGGAGATGGATTTCATGTACTGATCCGCCGCCTTGCGCTGGGCCGGACGGTTGATAACGCCCAGCTTAGCCAGCAGAGGCAGACGCACCAGCGTCATATTCAGCAGAATGGACAACCGCAGCGCCAGACCTTCCTTTTTGCGGTCCTCAGTGCAGAAGCCGATGCCGGAGCGGATCGCGCCCGCGGGGGCGCCGCCCCGAAGCTTTTTGCCGTCCACCAGCACTTCGCCGCTGTCGTACTTGTCTACGCCGAACACGGCGCGCATGATCTCGCTTCGTCCGGCGCCGACCAGGCCGAAGAAACCGACGACCTCGCCCTTGCGAACGGTGAAGGAGATATCTTCAAACACGCCCTTGCGGCTGAGGTTTTTGACCTCCAGCATGGGGGTGGTGATCTCGGCGGGCTCCTTCAGATAGAGGTTTTCCAGCGGGCGGCCGATCATATTGGCGATCAGCTCATCCTGCGTAAATTCATCCTTATGCTTGCTGATGATGTTCTTACCGTCGCGGATGACGGTAATATCATCGGAGAGGAACATGACCTCATCCAGCTTGTGGCTGATGTAGATGATGGCGATGTTCTTGTCCACCAGCTTGCGGATCACGTTGAACAGCGTCTCCGTCTCCTGCTCGGACAGTGAGGAGGTGGGCTCGTCCATGATGATGAGGCGGGCGTTGCGGGTCAGCGCACGGCCAATCTCGATCATCTGCTGCTGTCCGACCGACAGATCGCCGGCGATGGTCTTGGGCGAGATGTTCATGTCCAGCTCCTGAAGGATCTCCGCCGCCTTTTCATAGAGCAGCTTGTGATCCACCAGTCCGCCCTTCATGGGCAGGTTGCCGATGAACAGGTTCTTGGCCACGTCCAGCTGGGGCGCGATGGACAGCTCCTGATACACGCAGGAGACACCCGCCGCAATGGCCTCTGTGGTTGATGAGAAGTTGACTGACTCGCCGTCGATCAGGTAATCGCCGCTGTTGCGCTGATGCACGCCGGTGAGCACCTTGATCAGTGTGGATTTGCCAGCACCGTTTTCACCGCACAGGGAGTGGACCTGCCCCTCTCGGATCTGGAGAGAGACGCCGTCCAGCGCCCGCACGCCGGGAAACAGTTTGACAATGTCTTTGAGCTCGATAAAAATATCGCCTTTACTCAAGCTCAAGCACCTCCTTTTCTTTTCCCTATACCCTTTGCTTGTCAAATATGCTACATTTGAGCGTGCTTATCATAGCACTTTTCTGGCAAAGGCGCAAGCAAATTGCACATTTTTCAGACTGGTTCGTCACAAAAAATTGTATAGTTCGACTAGCCATAACGGTATAAACGGAAACTTTTATTTTCGTTTTTTCTTAAATTCGGATTTAAGATTCAGATTTTTGCAATTTTCAGGCGTCAAAATAACTATATTTTACCGGATAGTAGCTCATTTTTTGTGCAATCTCCATTTCCACCCTTCTCTGCCGCATTATGAGCATATCTTTTACGCTCTTACGCTCTGCTCAACACAGAAAAAGCGCTCTGAACCCAGGGTCCAGAGCGCCGAAAGTCAGCTGTTTCAAGTTGTTCACGCCTTATGGAAGGCCCATATATTTCGGATCTGATCTTTGAGCCGGTCATACGTCCATGTCTGAGCACTGCGCTTGGGGCTGTTTGGATCACAGATGGAAAAGCCCGCGTCGGAATGGCCTGTCAGCACGATATAGTGGCCGCCGTCGGTAAAATCGCCGGGGCCCATGGAGCAGATGAGCACCTCGCCGTCGGCCAGTGCCTGTGCCATCGCGTCCTCACTCAGGCCGATCTCCTCGCTTTCCAGTCCAAAATGGGCACAGCCGCTGGTCATCAGTTCCCACGCCGTGCCGCTGCCATCCACATAATAGCCCTGCCCCTCGGCATAGCGCGCGACGGTATAGGGATCATAGTCCGCGTCCCCGGTCAGGTAAAGCGCCACCATGGAGAGGCAGGTCGGCCCGCAGCCGGTGTAGCCGATCAGGCCGCTTCCATAGCTCCGATAGCCCCAGCGCTCGTCCCACTGGAGCAGGAGTGGCACCGAAGTGCCGGATGCCTCGGCACTCAGGTCGATCTCCGGCGTCAGTGTGCTGTTAACGGGGTAGTCATAGACGAAATCCAACGTCTCCGGGTTCTTCTGCACCAGCTCCCGCAGTGCCTGCGGATACTTCGTCGTCTCACGCTGAATATAGGCCAGCTTTTCCTCGCCGGTCTGTGCGCCGTCTGCGGCCGCACCGCCTGACTGGTCGGTGCTCTGGTCGGACTGCCCCGCATTCGGCGTCACCGCATTCTTGGGCAGCGCCAGCCGTCCGATGCACAAACCGAGCGCAAACACCGTCACCAATGCCGCCGCCACAGCACTGCGGCCAAGCCCCGGCATCCGGTGCGGACCGCGCCTGCGCTCCGGGCGGCGCGCTCTACCCGCCGGGACGGAAGCACGGCGGCGGGGCTGATATTCTTCTTCATAGAACTCCTCGTCCTCATCCCAGCCGTCATATTCATCGTAAGTCCGCTTGTATGCCATCGGAAAAACCCCTTATCATCAGCTGGCTCCCAAACCGGAACCGCCTATTCAGCGTAACAGGGCGGTGTCACCGACATCTCGTCGAATCATGTCGGCATTGTAACCTTGATGTGTCCAAAGTGTCAATTATTTTTCGTTTAGAAATTATTCTCTGTGTTTTCGGTCATTGTCACATAGAACCAGCACTCACTGTCGTACTTTGTCTCAAAGCTCTCCCAGTTCAGTTCCAGCCGCAGGCTCAGATCGCTGCTCACCGCAGCATAGCTTTGAACAAATCCGTCCCCGCTTACATTTGCATTGCTGTCCGCCTGATCAACCGCCGGGCCATACTCCGATTCCAGGATCACATTGAAGCTCAGCCCGCACTGGCTCTGGTAGGTATTCAGCAGACAGTGCCACACATCCCTGACCGCATCACCGTCAATGTTTTCCATGCGGATATTCATAAAAATCGGGATGCCGCTGGTGGACACCGCTGCGGCAAAGATGCCATAGGGCTCCCGGTCAATCTCGGCGTCCAGCGTCAGCGCCCAGCCGTCGCTGGCCGAACTGGTGATCTTCTGCAGGTAGACCTGCCCCGGCAAAAGGTCATTCTCAAGCCAGACGCCGTACTGCTCCGTCCTGCCGCTCCACGCCTGCATGAACTCCGAAGCTGCATCCACCGTGTCAGATACTTCCTTCTCCGAAACATCTTCATAATCGTATTCTTCCTGGCCGAAAATGGCGCGGATGCCGCTGACCAGTTCATTTTTCATCTCATCATAGTCGTCGCCGTAGGGGCGCACCGCGTCCACCGGCACGGTGCTTGCCTGCGCCCGGAGCTTCTCCTCCTGACGCCCCAGCAGCCAGCTCGGCACCAGCGTACCCAGCACCAGTACTGCCGCCGCCAGCAGGATGGGCAGGAGGACGACAGTCAGGATATTGCGCCGCTTCATGGCTCATCCTCCTCTTCCCCGCACAGTGCCAGCCGCAGCGTCACTGTGGTGCCGCGCCCTTCTTCCGTGTCATATTCCAGCCGGGTGCCGTGAATGGCGGCGATCTTCGCCGCCAGCGCCAGGCCAAGGCCCGCGCCGTGCTCCCGGCGGGAACGGGACTTGTCCACCATATAAAAGGCCTCGGTGATCCGCTGGAGCTGATCTGCCGGGATGCCCCGGCCGTTGTCGGTAATGCGGACAGCATAGTATGCCCCCTCCGCCGCGCCGTTCAAACCTACGGCATCTCCGCCGGACTTGAAGGCGTTGTCCAGCAGGTTCAGGAGCAGGGTCTTAAAGAGGTCATACTCCACCCGAGCCCAGCCCGCTCCGGCGGACCAGGTCAGCTTCACGCCACGCTTCAGGGCCGCCGGAAAAGCAGTCTCATAGGCATCCTTCAGCAACTGGGAAAGTTCCAGCTCCTCCAGCAGGAAATCCTGCCGATCCAGCGTGATGAGTTCCATCAGCTTGAAGGACAGGCTCTCCAGACGCATACCCTCGTTGACGATATAGCCCGCCGCCTCGTGCACCTGCGCCGGGGTCAGCTGTTTTTGATATAAGGTATCCGCATAGCCGATGATGCTGGTCATGGGGGTTTTCAGCTCGTGGGCAAAGTTGGCCACAAAATCCTCCCGCTGACGCACCGCCAACTCCAGCGCGTTGATCTTGTCCTCGATGGTATCCGCCATCTGATTGTAGCTGCGGGTCAGGTCGCCGATCTCATCCCGGGAGCGCACCGGAAGCCGGGCGCTGTAATCGCCCCCGGCGAATGCCCGGCTGGAGCGCTCCAGTCGCTTGATGGGCCGGGTGAGCAGCCAGGAGAACAGCAGGATGAGCAGTGCGCCGGCCAGCGTGGCCCCAAGAAAGATCCACTGGCAGCGCTGGCGCAGCTGCTCCGCCTCCGTGAACACCGCACTCACGTTGCGGGCGGTGGTCAGTTCCAGTGTGTAGCCGCTCTGCTGAAACGTGCTGGTCATGACCAGCCAGTCGGAGCGGACACCGCTCCCGACGGCGCGCTCCGTGATCTGATAACCGATCCCGCCGTCCGTGCCCGCAGCGGCGGGCAGGCCGTCGGCCAGGTTGCTGTAAAGTGCGCCCTCGCCGTTCCGGGCCAGGCTCAGATCCACCGACATGGCGTCGGCAGTCTGTCCCGCAATATCTGTCAGCGCGCTTTCATCCACACTGCCGGTGCGGCTGGCGTTCAGGATGCCGGACTGGATGGCATACTTGACCAGCTGGTGCTGCTGAAGGCCGCTCTCCACCTGATGCTCCACCGCGTTGTCCAGGCTGGCCGACACAGTGAAATATTCTGCCGCCGCCAGCGCCGCCGTCAGCACGAATACCGTGCAGAGAAACAGCTTGGTGAAAAACCTCATTGCTCCCTCCGTTTCAGCCCTCGTCCCTGGGGACACAGAGCCGGTAGCCGATGCGGAACACGGTCTGGATCTGCTCACTCCATCCCAGCTTTTTGCGCAGGCGCTGGATGTGGCTGTCCAGCGTCCGGGTCTCGCCCAGATATTCCTCGCCCCACACCGTCTCATAGAGATAGCACCGGGTCAGGGCTACATTTCGGTTGCGAATCAGGGTGGCCAGCAGATCAAACTCCTTCACGGTCAGCACCACCGGCGCTCCGGCCTTCTCCACTGTCCGGGACTCCAGATCCAGCTTCACATCGCCGCAGGTGAGCACCCGGGCCGCCCGGCCCGTCCGGCGGAGCACAGACTCCACCCGGGCCACCAGCTCGCCAATCTGGAACGGCTTGACCAGGTAGTCGTCCGCCCCCATTTTCAGGCCCCGAATGCGGTCCTGCACCTGCCCCATGGCGGAGATGATAATGACCGGTGTCTCCGTGGGCCGGATATACTCCAGCAGGTCATAGCCGCTGATCTCCGGCAGCATCAGGTCCAGCAGGATCAGGTCCCAACGGCCGCTGTCGATCAGATCCGCGCCCCTTTTGCCGTCCAGCGCGCAGGTGCAGAGGTAGCCCTCGCCCTGCAGCGTGGTGCGGATCAGGTTAGCGATGGACGCATCGTCCTCCACCACCAGAATGTGAAACATAGCTCCGGCCTCCTCCGCCCGTCTTTTACTGCGTTTATTCTACCACAGAGTTGTGTCCGAGTTGTCACGTTTTTCTATGAAAAACAAAAAAACCGACACAGCGTGAGCCGTGCCGGTTGGCATAATTAAATTCATGCTTCATCGAATCGATGAAGCGTTGCGGTCTGCGCTCAAGCCGCCAGAGAGGACAGGAAGCGCATCAGGATCGCCTGATCCTCAGGCCGATTGGCAAACAGCTCCAGATCACCGTTCTTGTCACGCAGCAGATCGGCCATAGCGATGTACTGAGACAGAGCGGACTTCAGGTTGTACTTGTCGCCGTACTTGGACTCCAGCCACACATCGCCGCCGCACTGATCAATGGCCTTCTTAAAGGCTTCCACATCCCGCAAATTGTTGATCTTCATAAGAAAATCCCTCCAATCAATCTATTTGTTTCAGATGTTTTCCGGTTTGGAACGGCCTTGTTTTCCGTCCCTCACCTTGATTACTATTATACGGATTTTCGCGATTCTTTCAATACACAGAGCCAACATATTTACGTTTTGCACAAACAAGTTTTTATACAATTTATACACAAAACAAGCTGTTTTCGTCATTTAAAACTACTTTTAGAAATATAAAAGTTCTTTTCATAAGTCATTATTCTATTGTGGATTGTTTATTTCGCCGAACGGATTTGCACTGGTATTTTTCGGAATGGTCAGTTGTCATAAACGGGAAATAAGACAGTTTGGCCTCCACAAGCGGAGCCTTTGGCGTTGCAGCCCCGGCACGCCAGTAAAAAAGCAGAGGGTCGAGCAGTGCTCGACCCTCTGCTTTAATTTTTCGGTTCCGCCGGCTTAACGGTGATGGTCTTGGTGCGCTTGCGGTTACGCTTGCGCTTGCGGGGCAGCTTGCGGACGGTGATAACTTCTCCGCCCAGCTTGCACATACTGAACAGCGACGAAGACAGTTCCTCATCGGTAAACACCCGATACTGCCCATGCCAGTTGATCCCCTCCGGCCGCTGGCGCAGAATCGTGTAAAACCGGCCGTGCTCCATGCAGCGGGAACGGGCCACATAACTGTGCCCCAGCTGATACCAGTTGCCATTGCACAGCAGATTATCGCATTTGGGACAGCGGAACACCCGGGCCGCACGGCTCTTGAGGCATTCCCCTTCCGTCACAAAGCTGCCGCAGTCCCGCTCCAACAGGGCGTCTTCCTCATCAAAGATCCGGTCCAGCTCGTCCAGTGCCGCCTGCGCGGCCTTGGCCCGGCGTTCGTGGTAAAGCTCCTGCTCCCGACGCTTCAACTCGGCAGAGGTGGGCAGCTCACCCAGCAGGCGCACCATCTCCGCGCCGATGCGGGCAGTGTAATAGGCGTCGTTGCAGGCGTCATGGAACTCCAGCTCATCCTGAAGTCCCAGCTTCTCCACCGCGTCCTTCAGCGCAGCCTGCTGGTCAGTGCCCATGATCATCAGATCAAAGGCCCGCTGGAGGTCATAGACTTCGATGGACAGATACTGCTCCATGCCATACCACGCCAGGTTCAGGTCCAGCACCTTGGCGTCACTGGGCCCCCAGGTGAAAAACCGGGCGTCCGGGCCGCACCAATTGAAGAAGATGTCTGCCACCTCTGGAAAGCGCTGCGCACGGAGCAGATCCTTCTGATCCAGCGGAAGCATTTTACGCACACGGTGGTGCAGCTTTTTATGAATGGTCGGACGGACATAGGCAGAGAAGGCCACACCCTCTGCCTGCCAGTCTTTCAGCTGATAGGCGCCAAACTGGATGATCTCATCCAGTTTATCCGCCTCGCTGTGTGGATAACCCTGATTCCATTCCAAATCAAAAAATACATAACTCATAGTAAAAACTTTACAACAGGCAGGAGTTTTTGTCAATGAAGAAAGGCTTG
>CALEQS010000177.1 GCA_937907975.1 uncultured Clostridia bacterium
CGGCTACCTGGCCCTGATGTTCGCTCATTATCATCGTCATTCCTACACCGGCTGCAAGACCGCCGTGGGCGAAGTCATCGCCTCCCAGGCCGCTCTGGTCGCCGATGTCAACGACATCGCCCGCGAGGGTCATGTCCGCTCCAAGCTGTGCGACATCATCCAGACCGCTGAGCTGGTGTTCGCCGCCGGTCAGCAGTCCGCTTACCGCGCCGTGGAGTTCCCCTCCGGCCAGTTCGTGCCCGATGAGATCCTGACCAACGCCGGCCGTCGTCTGGCCGGTCACAACATCTACCATGAGTATGAGATCCTCGCCGATCTGTGCGGCGGCGTCTGCGCCAGCCTGCCTACCGAGGAGAACTTCTACATGGAAGAGGACAACGTCGGCGAGCTGTGCAACAAGTACATCGTTCGTAACCCCGCTTACTCTGCTGAGGAGACCCATCGTGTCATGCGCATGATGGAGGACAAGCTTTGCGACGCCTTCGAGGGCGCTCAGGCTGTTGCCGGTGTCCATGGCGGCGGCTCCCCCCTGATGGAGGAGATCACGCTGATGAGCCGTTACGATCTGGAAGAGCTGAAGAAGATCGCCAAGTATTTGGCTGGTCTGCCCGGCTATGAGGAGTGCCCCCGCTACGAGCGTGCCACCAAGACTCCTCGCGCGATGCTGGATAAGTTCAAATCTTATCAGGCTAAGCAGTAATTTTGCTAGTTTCCATTCCCAAAATACGAAGGGCACAGCCGGTTCTCGGCTGTGCCTTTCGGCATTTTAAAAAAGTTCAGCGTTTTGTGTGACTTTTGGCCGCCTTGCGGCTCTAATAGACAAAGACACGGAAGGAGGGGAGCCGATGGATCAGTTTCACGACATTTATGAGCGCTGCGCAGAGAAGGTCTACCGCTTTCTGCTGGGGCTGACCCAGAGCGCAGATCAGGCCGAAGAACTGACGGCGGAGACGTTCTATCAGGCTTTTCTCCATATTGACCGCTTCCGGGGCGACTGTGCGATCGAGACCTGGCTGTGCCAGATCGCCAAGAACGCCTTTTATAAGGAGCAGAAGCGCCGGAAGCGGTTCCATCCGGAACCGGAACACCTTGCGGAGCGGGGCGAGCCGGACGGTGCGCTCCAGCGGCTGGAGGATCGGCAGACCGTGCTGGAGCTGCACCGGCATCTTCACACCATGCCGGAGCCCTACCGGGAGGTATTTGAGCTGCGTGTCTTTGGAGAGCTACAGTTTCAGGAGATCGCCGCGATCTTTGAAAAGAGCGAGTCGTGGGCGAAAATGACCTATTATCGGGCCAGAGCCAGGCTGGCCCGGCAGATGGAGGTGCGCGATGGAACGGAAAACAGCTGACGATACCCGTTTCTGCGAGGTGGTGCAGGATCTGCTGCCCCTCTATGTGGATGGGGCGCTGAAGCGTGGGAGCATGGAGCTGGTGCAGGAGCACCTGAAAACCTGCGCCGACTGCCGGGACAGGCTGAACCGGATGCGGGAGCCGCTGGCGCTGGACGCGGCGGCCGCGCAACCGATGAAGCAGAATGCGCCCAATATGACGGCAAAAAAGGCGTTCAAAAAGGTCCGGAACCGGATGAGGACGGTCATCTGCATCTGCCTTGCGGTCCTGCTGGCCATTCCCGTCTGTGTCCTTATCACCTGGGAGATCGGCGGGAGCGGCCTGTGCATCAGCAGCTATGGTGCGTGGAAGCAGACGAAGGCGCTGGTCAATACGCTGGGACAGGACGGCGTGGACGCTTTTGTGGCGCAGATGGAGCCGACTCTGCTCTATCAGGATCATATCGCGCCGGTTGGAGATACGGAACTCTGTGACAAGCTGGGCATTCCCTATGTGCTCCGTGGGGATGGGACTGGGGTCGGTTCTGTTGAATTGCTCGGGGAGACCTATTATATGAGCGAGCAGAGCTATAGGCAGTACTTTACAGGCAATGTTGGCGGGGCGGATGAACGGGCAGTCATGGAGGCATATCAGGCCGGCGACCAGGAGCACGCACTGGAGCTGCTGCTTTTGCAGGTCCAGAAGACGGACATTGACAGCAATGCAAAGAACGGCCCTGTATTGACAGAGGAACTCTACCAAAAGGCGAAAGAGCTCTGGGGAGACGAGCTGGATATGGAGCGTTACTTCCCGCTGGAGCTGTACGGCGAGAACTACTACATCTTTGTGGGCAGCGGCAGCTTTTACGCGGATGACAGCAGCGGGGGAGAGCTGGTGCCCTATGATCTTCAGGAGCAGTATGAGCTCTGGATCAAGGACTGCACCTATCCCTATATCAGTGATCCGGGGGTGCCGTGGAGACCTTATCCGGACAATGTTCTCACAGCTGCGCCGGATGCCCCGGAGATCTCCAGCGATTTTATCCTCGGATACAGCGCAGGCAGTATGCTGCCTGAGAAGCTCTATCGGCAGCTGAGTCAGGACTATCAGAAGATCCGGCAGACCTATGACGCCTATACGCAGTATTATGTAGACCTGGGCTACGAGACGTTCCGCGATGAGTGGAGGCGGGAGACGGCGCAGCTGCTGAACAGCATTGACCTGTCCTATTTCAACGCGACACCCATCGACCTGTTGGATACGCAGAACGGCAGCTGGCTGGCGACATACGCGTGCAATGTCGGCTCACCATATAAGGACCAGCTGAGAATGCAGTTTTATTCAGACGGTACGGATACGATGCTTTATACGATCCACTCGGGCAGCTATGATGGGCCGCTCCCGGAGTATGCCGCGGATGCGATTTTGCGGCTGAATGAACTCAATCAGGAACTGCATTCCAGTTCACTGAACTGGTAAATGAAAAGCGTGCGCACTCGTAAGAGTACGCACGCTTTCCTCTTGTCCAATGGCGCGAAAACTGCTATAATCCGAGTGTTGAACATCTGAACGAGGAGGAGCTGACCTATGCGCTATCCCGCTTTTCTGCCCGAACAGGGTACCATCGGCTTTGTGGCACCGTCCTTCGGCGCCTATATCGAGCCCTATCACACCGCCTTTCTGGCCGCGCTGGAGCAGTTCAAGCGGGAGGGCTTTCAGACCGATCTGGGCCCCAACTGCTTTGAGGGCTGCGGCATCGGCATCAGCAATACCCCGGAGAAGTGCGGGCAGGAGCTGACGGATTACTACTGCTCTGACCAGAACGACGCGCTGATCTCCTGCGGCGGCGGTGAGCTGATGTGTGAGATCCTCGACTATGTGGATTTCGACCGTGTGAACAAGGCCGAGCCCAAGTGGTTCATGGGCTACTCCGACAACACAAATTTCACCTTCCTGCTCACCACCCTGTGCGATACCGCATCCATCTATGGTCCCTGTGCGGGCACCTTTGGCATGCAGCCCTGCCACCCGGCGGTGCAGGACGCACTCGACCTGCTGATGGGTAAGAAACTCACCATGAAGAGCTATGGCTACTGGGAGCGGGAGAAGGACGAAAATGCTTCGGCCACCGCGCCCTATCACGCTACGACGGCGCTGGAGCTGCACAGCTTTCCGGAGCAGAATATGAGCTTTTCCGGCCGGCTCATCGGTGGATGTGTGGACTGCCTGGTCAACCTGCTGGGTACGAAGTACGACCATGTGAAGGCGTTCACCGAGCGCTATCAGGACGACGGCTTCATCTGGTTTCTGGAGTGCTGCGACCTCAATGTCATGGCCATCCGCCGGGCGATCTGGCAGATGCAGCACGCGGGTTGGTTCGACCATGTGAAGGGATTTCTGATCGGCCGCCCCCTGTGCTACGGCCAGGAGCTGATGGGGCTGGATCAGTACCATGCGGTCACGGACCTGCTGAGCGAGTACCACGTTCCCATCGTCATGGATGTGGACATCGGCCATCTGCCGCCCCAGATGCCGCTGATCTGCGGAAGCATGGCGGATGTGACCGTAAAGGGAAATAAGCTCGCCGTGCAGATGGAGCTGCGCTGATGCATATCTGGGTGGATGCGGACGCCTGCCCGGTGGTGCGGCTGACGGAACAGGCTGCAAAGCGGCGGAAAATCCCTGTGACGCTGCTCTGCGACACAAATCATGTCCTTTTCTCTGATTACAGCGATGTTATCGTGATCGGAGCGGGAGCGGACGCAGTGGATTTTGCACTGGTCAACCGTTGCTGTAAAGGTGATCTGGTGGTCACGCAGGACTACGGCGTGGCGGCCATGGCGCTGGGGAAGGGGGCCTACGGCATCCACCAGAGCGGCCGCTGGTATACGAATGATAACATTGGCGGTCTGCTGATGGACCGGCACCTGGCCGCGAAGTCCCGTCGCGCCAGCGGGAAGCACCATCTGAAGGAGCCGAAAAAGCGCACCCCGGAGGATGACGCGCAGTATGCCGCTTCGCTGGAGCGGCTGTTGGACGAGATAGAAGCGAAGGAGAAACAGAAATGAAAAGTAAGCTCTTTTCGAGAGATGAGATCATCGCCCAGTTCCACGACGGGCAGACCATCATGACCGGCGGCTTCGCCTTTCACGGCCTACCCAATGAACTGCTGGACTGCGTGATCGCCAGCGGAGCCAGGCACCTGACCAACATCGCGCTGGACGCCAGCTGTGCCCGGCTCATGCATATGGGCATCTTTGATAAGGTCATCATGGCTCACTCCGGCTCCGTGCGGGAGAATCTGGAGCTGATTGCCTCCGGAAAGATCGAGGTGGAGTTCTGCCCCATGGGCACCATCGCCGAGCGCATCCGGGCCGGAGGCATGGGTCTGGGCGGTATTCTGGTCAAGACCGGTCTCGGCACCGTGGCGCAGGAGGGCAAGCAGACCATTGAGCTGAACGGACAGGAGTGGATACTGGAGCCTGCGCTCCGGGCGGATATTTCTCTGGTGCGCGCCGCCACGGCGGACGCCTATGGCAACCTGACCTACAACGGTACGGCGCTGAACTCCAACCACATCGTGGCCACCGCCGGAGACCTGACCATTGTTGAGGCGGACCGCCTGGTGGAGCTGGACGAGATCGCCCCGGAGAATATCGTCACACCGGGCATTTTCGTCAATATGATTTTGGATAAAAATTGCTGAAAGGGGAGAGGTCATGATGGATAACCGGCATTTTATTGCAAAAAAAGTCGCCTCCTTCTTTCAGGATGGCGACGTCATCAATCTGGGCGCGGGTATGCCTGTGCTTGTGGGGGACTATATCACGGACAATGTGGTCATTCAGTCGGAGAACGGCCTGCTGGGCTCCGCCAAGTCCTATCCCGGCCTTGACCCGGAAGCCCATTATTTCAACGCCAGCGGCAATACGGTGGATCTGATCCCCGGTGCCAGCGTGTTTGACATCTGCACCTCTTTTGGCATGATCCGTCAGGGACTGGTCAAGGCCACGGTGCTGGGAGCCTTTGAGGTGTCCCAGTACGGTGATCTGGCCAACTGGGCCCGGCCGGGCAGTTATCCCGGCATGGGCGGCGCCATGGATCTGGTCAGCGGCATTCGGGATGTGATCGTCATGACCGACCACTGCGCCAAGAACGGCAGCCCGAAGATCGTCTCCGAGTGCACGCTTCCGCTGACGGGCCGCCGGGTGGTCAAGGCGATCGTCACCGAGCTGGCTCTCTTTGATGTGTCGGCCGCAGAGGGACTGACGCTGGTGGAACACCGGGAGGGCGTCAGCGTGGAGGAGATCCGTGCCAAGACCGGGGCCCCGTTCAAGGTTGCCCCGGATCTGAAAATCATGTAAAAAAGCTGGAGATTCGTAAGAATCTCCAGCTTTTTATTATTTGATCAGCCCGAAATGGTTGAAGGGGAAAAACACCAGAAGCACCTCGCCGATCACATAGCGCTCATCCACCATACCCAGCGCCGCAGAGCGGCTGTCACTGGAGTGATTGCGGTTGTCGCCGCAGACAAAGACACAGCCTTCCGGCACGGTGAACTCCCGGTCTGCATACTGGGGATCGAGATAGGCCAGATCTGCCATGCAGTCACTGCCATAGGAGGAGTCGTACTCATAGTTCAGGTAGGGCTCATCCAGCACCTGGCCGTCCACCGTAATGGTGTTGGCGTCGTAGTCGATGTAGACCGTCTGGCTGCCGGTGGCGATGATGCGCTTGACCAGTGCCTCGTTGTCAAAGGTGCCGTCCTTGCGCAGGACGACCACATCGCCCTGGGTCGGTGTGTAGGCGATGCGGCGCACCAGCATCAGGTCGCCGTTGTGAAGCGTGGGGTACATGGAGGAGCCGTCCACGCCGATCACGCTGCCGAGGAAGGTGAACACTCCCACGATGACGACCAGCACGATCACCAGCAGCTGGAGCCACTCAAACAGGCTCTGCCGCCAGTCCTCCTTGGGCTCCTTCTGACCGGACTCTTTTGCGGGCTCAGGCTGTGCGGGATTCAGCTCCTCGCGGGGAAGCTCTTCATTGCGCATGACGCCCACCCCTCTCGTCCATCGCGCGCTGTTCCCGGCTCTGGCAGGTGAAGAGCAGGATCTGCCGCCGCTGAGAGAGCTGCTCCAGCAGCTCCAGTGCGGGCTTCAGGCGCTGATCGTCGAAGTTGACCAGTGCCTCGTCCAGCACCAGCGGGCAGGGCTCATCCTGCGGCAGGGCCAGATCGCACACGGCCAGCCGGACGGCCAGCCAGAGCTGATCGGCGGTGCCGCGGCTCAGGGAGATCACGTCTCGGGTGGCAACGCCGTCCCGCTCCTCTGCTCCGGCTTCCATCTCCCGGTTCAGCCGCACCTTGGCATACCTGCCGCCGGTGAGCTGAGAGAGGTAAATGCCTGCGCGGCGGTTCAGCTCCGGGGAGAAGCGGTTGCGCATCTCTGCGTCCGCCTCCTCCAGCGCTTCCAGCGCAATGCCCAGCGCGTCATAGTCCAGATGGTAGTGCTCCAACTGCTGGTCGATGGCTTCGATCTCCGCCTGAATGGCCTCGGCTCCGCCCTTGGCGCTGTTATAGCCCATGGCCATGGACAGCTCGTTGTGGTACTGATTCAAGCGGCGCTCTGCCTCCTGGAATCCGGCCTGAGCCTGTTCCAGAGGCATGGCGGGCTGCTCCGCCAGCGCACCGGCCACGCCCTTGCCGTGGGATGCAACAGTGTCAAACAGCCGCTGGGCGTTCTCCTGCCGCTCCTCCGCTTTTTCCAGCGAGTCCAGCAGAGTGAGCGCCCGGGTGATGGCGGCGGAGAAGCCGAACACGTCCTTGACCTCCGGGGCGAAGGCGTCCACCAGGGTGCGCAGATTCGTCCAGTGGGTCTGCCGCTGCTGGGTCAGGTCGGCCTCGGCCTTTTCTGTGCGTTCCAGATCGGCGCGCAGGCGGTCCGCCTCGGCGAGCCGGGCACAGTAGTCCTCGGCGTGGGCATCCACTGCGGCCAGATCGGCGGCGTGGCAGTCGGCCAGTGCCTTCTGAATGGCGGCGGCGCATTTTTTCTTTTTCCCGCTCCAAACGATGCCGAACACAATGGCCAGCACGGCCAGCACGCCCGCCGCGCCGAAACCGGGCAGAAATGCGCTGCCCCGGGCCAGCAGGGCCCATCCGGCTCCGCCGATGGCCAGCACGCCGAAGATCAGCGGGAACAGCCAGCGGCTGCGCGTGGCGGTATTCTCCTGCCGTTTCAATTCCTCTACGCTGTGCCGGACCTCCTGGGCTTTGGCGCGGGCGCTGGCGGCATCTCCGGAGAACACGTTATCCTGCGCAGCCTCCTGCGCGCTTTCCAGCGCGGCTTTCGCGGGAGGGACCTCCTTGCCCGCCTGCTTCAGGCTGGCATCCACACTGCGCAACAGCGCGACTTCGTCCCGGCCCTGTTCCAGCGCCTTCTTCGGGGGGAAGCCGCCCTCTGGTACCTGCTCCTCCAGCTTCTGGAGCTGTTCCTGGGCCTGCTTCAGTTCCGCCGCCGCGCGGCCGTAAGCATCGGCCTGAGCGCTGGCACTTTGGGCCTTGTAGAGGTCCAGCTGATGCTTCAGCTTGGCGCGCAGCTCCTCATAGCGGTCAATATTCAGGCGGCTGTTGCGGATCTGGGTCGTCACATCCCGGGCGTTGTCCAGCGCCAGCTCCAGTTCACTGCGGCGGTTTTCCAACGTGGGAATGGCGCCCCGGGTGTGGTATTGGCGCTTGCGCCGCCAGTCGGACAGGGTGTCGCTGACCTGAGAGGCGGATACACCGTCCTCACCGGAGGACACCACGGCGGCCAGCCGCTTTTCCAGCTCCGGAGTCTGGCTTACCGTCAGAGCGGACTGGCCCAGAAAGGCGGAGCGCTCATACACGCTGCGGCTCACGCCGATCATCACGTCGCCCACGTTGTCTGCGTTCAGCTCAGCCACCGGCGCGCCGGTGTCGGCATAGACGGCCTCAAAGCCGCCCATGGGCGTACTGCCCTTCTGATAACGGCGGATCAGAATGTCTCGGCCGCGCCAGGAGCACAGCAGTTCGCCCTCCATGGCCGCACCGCTCCAGGGCTGATAGCGGGTCTTGTCGGCCAGAAACCCCTTCTTGTCCCGCTCACGGGTGTTCAATCCATAGAGCATGACCCGCAGAAAGGCACACCAGGTGGACTTGCCGCCCTCATTGGGCAGGGTCAGAATATTCAGCCCCTCCTCCAGTTCCAGCGTCTCATGATCCAGACTGCCGAAGGTGGCGGTCATACGTTTGATCTTCATCGGGGCTCCTCCCTCCCCTCAAGCGCGCTCAGGCCGAACCAGGCGGCCCGCTCCAGCATGGCCAGATCTTCCGGCGCGGCGTTCTCCATGCGCTTTTTCATGTTGCGCAGGAACAGGCCGGTCAGATTGTCCTCCTCCAGCCGGTCCCACAGGCCGGTCTCCAGCAGGGTGTTGTCCATGACAGACGCATCAAAGAATTTTTTCTCCACCAGTGCGTTCAGGGCCCGCAGATCCAGCTCGGCGTCCTTTCGTTCACCGGTGAGGCGAAAGCGGTAAATGTCCTGTCCGGACCCGGCGGGGATGGCGTCCAGAATGGCGGCGGCGGGGGCCTTTCCGGTCACGTCCACCAGCACCTCCTGATAGCGCCGGGCGCAGGTGGGGACAAACTCCATCACGGCCTTGTTTGGCTCTACCGTGCCCACCAGCACGCCTTTTTCGCCGGTCTCGTCAAAGCCCCGGCCCTCGGGGCAGCCGCAGTAGGCCCAGCTGGTGCCGTCTTTGCTCCACACCTCTGTGAAGGTGTGGACATGGCCCAAGGCCACATAATCCATGCCGGTGGCGGCGATCTGCTCCGCAGTCACTGCGCCATAACGGCTTTTGGCCGCATTCAGGTCGCCGTGGAACACCATGAGCCGGGTCAGACCCTCGTCGTAGTCCGGCTTGAAATGCTCCAGCGGGGAGGTGTCCCGATATTTGGAGGTAAAGGCATTGCCGTAAACCACCGCATTCAGCTCCGGCAGCTCCACGCGCTCAAAATAGTCTGAGTGGAAAATATGCACATTGTCCGGCCAGCGCACGGAGGCGTAAGGGGAGAAGTCGGAATAAGGATCGTGGTTGCCCGGGGCGATGAAGATGCGGGCCTTCATCCGGCCGAACACCTCCGCCAGCATACGGGTCGTCTCATAGTAGACGCCGTCGCCGTCGAAAAGGTCACCGGCGATGAGTACCACATCTACGCCGCGCTCTTCTGCCAGTGCGGCGATCTTGTCCAGCAGACCCCGCTGTTCCTCCCGCCGGGTCTGCGCTTTTTCAGCGCTCAGACCCCGGAAGGGAGAGTCCAGATGCAGGTCGCCGGTATGTAACACTCGAATCATATACTCACTCCTGCAAGTCCACCCGCTGAGCACGGATGCACTGTTTTGTATTGGTATCGATCGTAAAGAGGACACTTTCCAGCTTGCACCTGCCCGGCGCGGCTTCGTAGCGCTGGGGCAGGCCGCCCAGAAATAGGTTGATGGACTGCTCCGGCCGGATGCCCAGAATGGAATTGGCCGGGCCGGTCATACCCAGATCGGTGACATGGCCGGTGCCCTTTGGCAGGATCTTCACATCCGCCGTGGGCACATGGGTGTGGGTGCCCCAAACGGCGCTGACCCGGCCGTCCAGATACCAGCCCAGTGCCAGTTTTTCACTGGTGGCCTCGGCGTGAAAATCCACGAGCACGATGTCGGCATCCTTCTGCTCCAGCAGCCGGTCAGCGGTAGTGAAGGGATTCTCTGCATTGGGATTCAGCTCCACCCGGCCGATGAGGTTCATTACGCCGATGCGCAGACCGCGGGGACCGTCGAACACGCCGTAGCCCCGCCCGGGCAGCCGTTGGGAAAAGTTGGCCGGGCGCAGAACGCAGGGGGCGTCGTCCAGATAGTCGGCAATCTGCAGCTTGCCCCAGGTGTGGTTGCCCAGTGTCACCACGTCAGCACCGCTGTCCAGAATGGCCTCTGCCTGTCGGGGCAGAAGTCCGTTTCCGGCGGCATTTTCGCCATTTACCACAGTAAAATGGACGCCTTTTTCCCGCTTGAGCCGGGGCAGGCGGCGCTCCAGAAAGTCAAGTCCGGCCTGAGAGACCACGTCTCCCACGGCGAGTACGTTCAGTTCCACGCTCGTTCCTCCAAATACGCATAATACTACATTTATAGTATAAGCGAAAATCGGCAAATGCGCAACGGAAAAGGACGCCCCTAGGCGTCCTTTTCTGTGAAAAAACTTTTAAATTTTGTCAGGAACAGAACCGATGCCGTCCAATCACGGTGATGAGGGGGCGGGACCAGATCCACGCGCTGGTGGCCGTGTCAGGGTTGAAGTAGTAGATCGCGCCGCCGGTGGGGTCGGCACCGTTGAGCGCGTCCCGCGCGGCCTGAAACGCCGAGTCGGCGATGGGCTGGTCGATCTGGCCGTCCACCATGCAGGTGAAGGCCCCCTGCTCATAGACGACACCGGCAATGGTGTTGGGGAAGGAGGGGTGCTCCACCCGGTTCAGAATGACCGCGCCAACCGCCACCTGGCCGCTGTACGGCTCACCCCGGGCCTCGGCGGAGATCACCTTGGCCAGCAGGTACACATCACCGCTCCCGTTGTTGCCGGAGCTGGAGTCCGTGGAGGACATCCCCAGCGCCCGCTGGGTGGCACTGCCCACCACGCCGTCCGCCGTCAGGCTGTTCTTGCGCTGGAAGTATTTGACCGCCTCGGTGGTCTTGCTGCCGAAGATGCCATCCACGCCGCCGGAGTAATAGCCCCAGTTTTTCAGCTTGGTCTGGATGGTGGTCACAGCGCTGCCCCGGTCGCCCTGCCGATAAGCGGCCGCCGAAGCGGGGAGGACGAGCATGGTCAGCGCGGCTGCGGCGGTCAATGCCAGAAGCAGAAACCGGCGCATCAGATTGGAATGTTTCATGTTCTCTTCCGACCTTTCGCCTTTTTTGTGCTTTGCGGCTCTAGTATGACCCGGCAGGATCGGAAGTATACATTTTATTATAATTTTTTTATTCCATGCCCAGCAGAGCCCGCTCCTCTGGGGTCAGAGGGCGGTATTCACCGGGAGTCAGCGTTTCGTCCAGTGCGATGCCCGCAAACTCTGTCCGTCGGAGCCAGACTACGGTGCAGCCCACCGCTTCAAACATCCGCTTGACCTGATGACGCTTGCCCTCGGTGAGCCAGAGCGCGCATTTTACGGCAGAGGCGTGGGGCGACTCCTGCAGCAGGTGCTGCCGGTTTTCAAAGAGCGGCTCCGGGATGTCGGCCAGCTCCGCCCGCTCCAGCACCTCCACCCGGGCGGGCTTTGTCGGTTCCGTCAGGCCCTTGAGTTGGACGCCGGCGCGCAGCTGACTGAGCTCACCTTCGCCCAGTGTGCCTGCCGCCCAGAGAAGATATTGTTTCTCTACATGGTTTTCCGGGTCGAGCAGGCGGTGGTTCAGCTTGCCGTCATCGGTGATGAGCAGAAGTCCTTCCGTGTTTTTGTCCAGCCGCCCCAGCGGGAAGAGCGTTTCCCGCAGCGCGGCGGGAAAATAGTCCATCACGGTGGTGTGCTCCGCATCCTTCCTGGCCGAAACACAGCCGACCGGCTTATAAAAATGGTAATAATGGTGCATTGCAGTGCCTCCCGCCTCGGTTTTTGCTTTGTACAAAATGTGAATACATTATAATGTATGATAATTTGTTTGACAATCCGCCGCACAGAACGATGAACAACGAAACGCCCGCCGGGATCAATTCTTTGATCGCGGCGGGCGCATAAACGGAGCACCGAACGCTTCCGTGTGATTTTGGTCCTGCCCCGCAGCGGCGGCTGCTGCCGCGGGGCACGGTGTTTTGAGAGAGAAAAGAGAGAGAGGGATATGTTTCGAGGTTTCCTGTCCACGCTCATAGGATAGCATTTCAGGGGTGCGTAATGTTGGATAAACTGGGAAGATTCTGTGAAGGAACTATGAATTTCCTGATTCGGCAAGATAATTTTGAAAATTGAAAGTGAGATATTGAGAGATATAAAGAGAAAATAAATGAAAATGGAAGACAGTAAAATGATAAATTAAAATACTGAATTTTTTGGTTGACACTGGATTTTTGTTGTGGTATAACTATACCTGCGCCTGAATGGCGCTTGCTTTGTTTTTACAAAATATCATTATATATTGGAGGGAAACACCATGTCCACTTACATGGCTCACAAGGAGACTGTTACCCGCAAGTGGTATATCCTTGACGCGGCTGGCAGGCCTCTGGGCAAGACCGCCGCTACCGCCGCCCACCTGCTGCGCGGCAAGCATAAGCCCGAGTACACTCCCAACGTTGACTGCGGCGATTTCGTCATTGTCCTCAACACTGCCGAGGCTGTCCTCACCGGCAAGAAGGGCGAGCAGAAGTTCTATCGTCATCACTCTGGCTGGACCGGCGGTCTGAAGGAGACCAAGTACCGCATCCTGATGCAGGAGAAGCCCGAGTTCGCGATGGAGATCGCCGTCAAGGGTATGATGCCCAAGAACAGCCTGGGTGCTTCCGCGCTCCGCCGCCTGCGTGTCTATCGTGGCGCTGAGCACAACAACGCTGCTCAGAAGCCCGAAGTCTACGAAGGTTAAGAGGAGGTAGTCAATCATGTATCAGAGCAAGAAGCCTTATGTGTACGGCACTGGCCGTCGGAAGTCCTCCGTCGCCCGCGTTCGTCTGTATCCCAACGGCACCGGTTCCATCACCATCAACGGCCGTGACATCGATGATTACTTCGGTCTCGAGACCCTGAAGCTGGTCACCCGTCAGCCCCTCGTGCTGACCGACACCATCGGCAAGTTCGACGTGGTCGCCACTGTTGTCGGCGGCGGTGTCTCCGGTCAGGCCGGCGCTCTGCGCCATGGCATTGCCCGCGCCCTGCTGCAGGTCAATGAGGAGTTCCGTCCCGCCCTGAAGAAGGCCGGCTTCCTGACCCGCGATCCTCGTATGAAGGAGCGTAAGAAGTACGGCCTCAAAGCCGCTCGTCGCGCACCGCAGTTCAGCAAGCGATAAT
>CALEQS010000178.1 GCA_937907975.1 uncultured Clostridia bacterium
CCGCCCAGGTATCTCCGTAGGTCTGGCGCAGATTGGCGTATTCATAGCGATAGCTCACAGGGTCAAACTCTGCGCTGGCCCGCTGGGCCTGTGCCATGCCCTGTTCCACAAAGTAATTCAGCACCTTCTGGTCATCATAGCCGCACTGCTTTGCCACGTCAGGATATTGAGCAGTGTAATAGTTATAATCATAGACGGATGCGTAGTCAAGACCATCGCCCGCATAATATGTCACATAGCCCTGGCACTGCGTGCAGCCGGTTCCGTGCAGTCCTGACGCCTTGCCCCAGCGGACATAATGGCGGTAATAACCCGCCCAGGTATCTCCGTAGGTCTGGCGCAGATCGGCATACTCATTGCGATAGCTCACGGGGTCAAACTCTGCGCTGGCCTGCTGAGCCTGGGCCATGCCCTGCTCCACGAAGTAGTTCAGCACCTTCTGGTCGTCATAGCCACACTGTTTGTCCAGCCCGGGATACTTTGCAATATAATAATTGTAATCGTAGACCGCTGCGTAGTCCAGTCCATCGCCTTCATAGTATGTAGCATAGTTCTGGCACTGCGTGCAGCCGGTTCCGTGCAGTCCTGACGCCTTGCCCCAGCGGATATAATGGTGGTAATAGCCCGCCCAGGTGTTTCCGTAAGTCTGGCGCAGATTTGCATACTCATAGCGATAGCTCACGGGATCAAACTCCGCACTGGCCTGCTGCGCCTGAGCCATACCCTTCTCTACGAAGTAGTTCAGCACCTTCTGATCGTCATAATTGCACTGCTTGGCCACATCAGGATACTTTTCAATATAATAGTTGTAGTCGTAGACGTCAGAGTAATTCATGCCGTTGTAGACCGTGACCGGATCACTGCTCCCCTTACTCAGGCCCAGATAATTGGCGATACCCGTAGCATCGGCGACACCCAGCTTCTGCAGCTTTTCATTGCTGGAAAGGTAATTCTGGAAATCCGATTCATTGTTCAGATAGGCGTGCTCAACAATAATACCCGGAAACCCATATTCCTTGGAATAACGGTTAATTCCGTAATAGTCCTGTTTAGACCCATCTTCAAAGGAGTCCTCCGTCGAATTGCGGATATGCAGACCGTCCTCACCGCCATGCGTCGTCAGGCCGAGCGCAGTGAGCTGCTTCAGGATCTCTGCACCGAGCTTCTTGCCCTCCGAACTGACAGAGCTGTTCGCGCCATTTGTATTCGGATAGTACACTTCAGCCCCGTGGGCAGAGGTCGTGTCGCCCTCAGCTGAATTCAGATGAATGCTTACCAACACATCTGCGCCGTAGCTGTGCGCGATATCCACCCGATCCTTGATCGTGACAACTTTATCTGTCACATCGCTCTCACGGGTCATGTAGACTTTGACGCCGGCATAGGTCTCCAGCTCGGCCTTACAATATTGAGCGATCTTGAGCGTCAGATCCTTTTCCTGGTACTTCACACCATTATAAGTATAAGAAGCACCGGGATCCAGCCCTGCGCCAGCGGACTTGATCGTACCATGGCCGGGATCGAGCACTACGACAGCAGTCCCTCCGGCACTCTGAACGGCGGTCGCCATGGCTTCATCCATAGACTGAGTGATCACCGTGCTGGATGAACTGCTGGTATCCGTATCAGATGCGGCATCATTCAGCGCCTGCTCCACAGAGTCAGAAAGTTCCGCATCGCCGCCATTGTCGATCGTGGTCACATCAAAAACCACGTCCGGCTCCGCACTGGATTCCGCCTCTTCTTCATCCGATACGACCATAGCGTCAGGGTCAGAATCAGCCTCGGCATCCACGCCATAGACCGCAGTGACTCCCAGATCCGCAAAACTAACCTGGTTCTCTGCCCCGTCTACACTGTAACGGATGGACTCCAGCGTATATGTACCGGCCTGTTCTGCAGTGCAGTCAATGCGGAACAGCACCGCACCCTCTGCCAGCTCAGCCGCCTCATAGTCAGCGGTCTCACCAGTTGCTTCATTGCGCACGGTCAGCACAGCCCAGTCTGCCGCGTTTGCCGCATCCAGTCCGATCAGGATCTCCTGATTATCCGGCGTTGTGACCGTTGGCTTATTGACGACGACATAACTCACAGCCGCACTGTTTTCTGTCGTTGGGGCAGCTGCATTATCTTCCTCAGCTTCTGTCTCCGGCTGAGAAACAACCGTATTATCCTCTGGAGCTTCCTCTGCAAACGCAGCGGGCGTACAAAGAGAGAATAACAAAAAAATCGTCATAAAAAGTGCAATGGGACGTTTGAAATACTTGCTCATGATCCGCTCCTTTCGACATCCACTTGACATAATTCAAATCTATTATACTATTCCGCTCCTCTTATTGCAATATCCCGGCGGAAATTTTACATTTCTCAATTTTCCATAAATATACATCCCTCTGCCCGTTTTTTTGGGCAGAAGGATGTTCAGATTCGTATTGCAGTACTTTGTATTATCCGGCTGTCCTTTTGGGCAGCAGCTTCCGCTTCAGGAAACCCTCCACCGGAATTTCGAGGAAACGATGGGACAGCATGGCCAGTACGATAACCGGCACCAAACTGATGAGGAACATTGCGTTCGGCCCAAAAGGCATCTGCCAGCGCACTTTTAAGAAATCGGTCAGCAGCTGCTGGACCGGAAAGCCCCAGAGGTATACACCATAGGCAATGTTGTTTTTGGTGAACAGATTTGCAAAAATCGGCTTTTCACACAGGGCAAAGGACATGACAAAGTAGGGCACCACCAGAATCGCGATCAGCTCGATATACCGCCATTGCAGGAAGCAGGCCACGACAAACACAATAGTCGCCAGCTGAAGATTGCAGTATTTTTTCAGGTCTCCCGCTTCAAACAGGAACCCGAACAGGAAATACGGAATATCATTCAGCGCGGCGCACCAATCTGTCCACCAGACGACCGTGCGCAATTCCGGCGCAAGGTACAACCGCGCAGCATCCGCCAGACAGACCAGTGCAACACCCCCAAAAGCCACTCTTTTACGCTGCTTTTCCGGCAGGCGGTAAAGCAGCATACAGAGCAGCGCCACCACCAGATACATCAGCACCTCTACCGGCATTGTCCAAAGCGAACCGTTTACCGCACCCGGATAGGGATTCGAAGCGAACACGCCGGGCAGAATATAGTCCGGCCGCAGCAGGAGGTTATTCCAGAGATAGTGCCAGCACTGCGAAAAATAGCTTCCCATATCCAGAGTCGTTGTGATCGGCCCGATCAAAACGACAGACAGGAAAAGGCAGGCAAACATGGCCGGGTAAATACGGATCAGACGCCGCACCATATAGCGGCCCAGCTTCTTTTCCCGCAGATAGCTATTGGACACCAGATAGCCCGTGATGACAAAAATCATCTTCACGCCTAACGCGTTGATGCCGTTTCCGAGCAGAGTCGGCCCGGGAACTTGCAGCAGATCGTGCATATGCCCATAAATCACCATACAGGCGCCAATGAAATGCAGCAGTGCAAAATTATTGCCGTGATTCTTCACTTCACCCATGCATTTCCTCACTGCTCATTCTTCAGGATCTGCTCAATTTTTGACGGATCGCCCCAAGTGCCCGGGGAATCGTAGGCGCGGTCAGGAAATGCTCCATATTCCGGACGAATATGCAGCTGCTTTGACTCAATAAACTCCATCACCTTATCGGCCAGAGAGACTGGCTTTCCAGTGCACAGATTGATAATACCCGTGATCTCGTCCTGCAAAGAAGCCGAAACGATCATATGGGCCAATTCGTCCACCTGAATGAAGTCATACAGGTTCTTCCCGCTGGTAAAGGGGAATTTCTCCTTCCCTTCCTTCTCCATCTGAAGGATCTTGGAAAA
>CALEQS010000179.1 GCA_937907975.1 uncultured Clostridia bacterium
GCGTCAGCTGGACCTGCGCAATAAGCGCCACCTGAATGTGGCCGCCGTCCGGGCAGAGGGGGAGCTGGAATTGAATTGGAACCCGGATGAACCCCTGCCTGCCGGATGCAGCCTGCTGGTCATCGCCGACCGGCGAGAATTCGATAAGCTGGAGCTTTAAACAAAAGATCGCTTTGAGCATAGCTCAAAGCGATCTGAGCTTGTCGAGAAACTCGACAAGCTCTCTCAGAAATGCAAGCATTTCTTTGAAAAGATGCAGCCTGCGGCGCGCACTCATTGTCCGCTTTCAGCGGCCAATTCGCACACTTGCTGGGCTGAGAAGTGTTTTTTCCGAGGTACACGCCCCCGGAAAAAACGTAATCTCACTGTATTCCGTCATCTGCGGATGACGGAACTCTGCGAGGCTCTTATACGCAAACAATGCAGATTTTACTTTTTGGCAGACTGAGAGCACTTTGAGCATTGCTCAAAGCGCTCTTTTTCATTTACTGTGTTCGGTAATCGAAATAATAGGCAACGAGGAGATCGACGCATTTTCCGTAGGTCTTAGTGCCGTCGGTCTCGCCGTAGCTCTGTAAAAAACCGTTGTAGACGGTGTTGGAGGTCTGCTTGGCCGCCTGCTCCAGCTTGCCGGAGAATTGATCCCAGTATGCGTTGTTGGCCTTCAGATCGGCCTCCACCCGCGCGTCCAGCTGGCTGCGGATGGCCCAGTAGGCCTGCGGATCGGCGAAGTAGAGGGCGTTGCCCAGATGGATGAAGCCCAGCAGGGCAGAGGAGTAGGTGTAGGTCGTGTTGCCGCAGCGCAGTCCTGCGAGAATGGCCAGAAAGTTGCATTCGTCCTCCCCGGCAATGTTGCGCTGGTGGGCGAACTCGTGGAGGATCGTAGACGGGATCAGACAGGCGGGAGAGTCGTCATTGATGAGTGACTCGGCGGTGAAAGGAAAGAAAAAGCCGGTAAAGTCCAGACGGCTGATAATGGGACTGGACACCATCCGCTTTGGAGTCCGCTCCGGGGCCTCCAGAAATGGAAATTCGGCACAGATGCCGTCGTACAGTCCCCCGGTCTGGGCAAAGATCGTGTCCAGATCCTCGTCGAATACGCCGTTTTCATCCCGCGATACCACTCCAGCCAGCTCGTTGAGCTTTAAGGCAAAGGAGTTGGTCAGCGTGGCCAGCTCTTCAGTAGTAGCCCCCCGGGTGACAATGCCGCTCTTGTCGGAAAAATCATCGCCGTAGTAGTTGATGCCCCAAAGCAGAGTGTAGCCGCAGTAGACCAGCACGGCGGCGGCACACAGCGCCAGTGCCCGGCAGGCCAGCCGGAGCAGTTTTTGCTCATCCCGGATGATGAGCCACACGGAGCGCACCAGAAACACCAGCACTGCCAGTATGGCCAGCGCCCAGATCACTTCCGCCACGGCAAAGGGGACTTTGCCGCACAGCCAAGACACGCCATGCTTGTAGGGAGTTGTGACATGGAGGATGAGCCAGTTCATCAGGGCCTTGTTTCCCTTTAAGAGCTGGAATGCACCGAGAAACACGCCGCCGCAGGCCAGCGTGATGGCGGGCGGAAGCAGGCAGGTGAGCTGCCGCCGGGGCGTAGGGCTCTGGATCTCCTGGTAGATGGTCTTCATATCAGCCCTCCTCACAGAGCTGGTTCAGCACCGTAGCAATGATCTTGCCGGAGACGGACGCGCCGCCGCCGCCGTTCTCCACCACGGAAACAAAGGCGTATGGGTGATCGTCGTCGTCAATAAAGCCCACGAACCAGGCGTGGGGTGCCTGATCACTGCCCACCTCGGCGGTGCCGGACTTGGCACACACGGCCAGATCGCCGAATTGATCCTGACCGTAGGTCTGCTCCACATCGTTGCGCATCAGTTTTTGCAGAGTCTCACAGGTGGAACTCTTCCAGCCGATGCTGCTGGTAGGAGTGGAGATGATCCCGGCGGGCAGGCCGCTCTCACTGGTGATCTTGCTGAGCAGGCGCGGCGTGGCTGCAGAGCCGTCCCCGGCGATGCAGCCCATCAGGGTGAGCATGGCGGCGGGGGAGACCAGATCGTGGTACTGGCCCACGCCGGACCAGCCCAGATCCAGCGTGCCGTCCTCGGCTGCGTCAAAGGCGCCGACGGCGCTTTGATAGCCGCTGATGTCCACACTGTCCAGCAGTCCGGCTTTCTGGGCGTATTCTTTCAGGGTATCGCCGCCCAGCTGGAGCGCCAGTGTGGCGAAGGCACCGTTGCAGCTCTTGGCCAGTGCGGTCTGAAAGTCCAGTTCGCCATGGGCGTGGGGGCAGGTCACCTTTTCACCGTTGATGGTGAGCACACCGTCGCAGAAGTAGGTGAAATTGTCCGTGTCCAGATTTTCCAGCGCCGCCGCGGCGGTGATGACCTTGAAGATAGAGCCGGGGGTAAAGGTGGACTGCAGGAAGCGGTTCATGTAGGCACCGGCATAGTCGGAGTCTCCGTTTGCCACGGCCGCCACCTCGTCTTCATTGGTGGGGTCGTAGGCGGGGGAGGAGACCATGCAGACGATCTCGCCGGTCTTGTAGTTGTAGACCGCGACCGTGCCCGCGCGGCCATCCAGTGCTTTGTAAGCCGTGTTGTTGAGATCCGCGTCAATAGAGAGGTAGAGCTTGTTTCCGGTGCTGCTCAGACCGGTGACCGGATTGTAGCTCACCAGCTGCTTGGAGAAGATCTTCCGTGCGCTGGTGGCAATGTTGCCCTGAAGGTCGCCGATCAGATGCAGCGTAGACTTACGCAGCAGGGAGCTGTCCGCATAGGACTGGGTCTCGCAGTCGTAGAGCAGCGTACCGTTGCGGTCGAGAATCTCACCCTCGGCCAGCTGGCCGTCGGAATAGGCGGCCATATTGACCGGGGAGGAGGCCCAGGCGCGGCCATGTATGGCGTAGAGCACGCAGAACAGTCCGGCGCCGATCAGCAGCAGCAGGGCAAAGACGAGCACGAAAATGGTGCGGTGTTTCAGCTGTTTCATTTCTTGTCGTCCTCCTCCCAGGTGAAGTAATCCTGCCAGTTGTCCGCGTCGGAGTCGTGCTCGTCCGCGTCGGAGTCGTGCTCGTCCGCGTCGTCGGGCAGATCAAAGCGGAAGGAGTCATCCTCGGAGGGGACGGCGTCGTCCACTGTGCGGCGGATCAGACTGTCGATGTCCGCATCATCTGCGTTGGAACCATCGTTCTCATCAAACGCGTTGTGCAGATAGTCATCCATCTCCGGCGGCGCCGTCCGGCGGGCGGAGCGCACCCGAATGGGCTCCGGGAGATCCGGTGTGTCTGTCTTAGGGGCGGTGGGCTTTGTGGCGCGGCGCGGGCGTTCCTCGGCGCGGGCGGCCTTCCGGCTGGGCAGGCGCACGGCAAGCCCCGCATTCTGGCGGGTGTCCGCCGCTTTGATGTAGGCCAGCAGGCCCCAGCAGCAGATCATGCTGCTGCCGCCCATGGATACAAAGGGGAAGGTGACACCGGTCAGGGGAAGCAGATCCACAGATCCGAACACATTGAGCATGGTCTGCACCACGAACAGCATGGCAGTGGAGCAGGCGGCGATGACATAGAAGGTGGAGCGAGCGCTGGCAGCAGATTTCACCGCGAACACGGCCAGTACGATAATGACCGCCAGTGCACACAGCGCCACGATGAGTCCCATCTCATCGCTGACCACGCCGAACACCAGGTCGGTGTTGGCCGCCGCCACGTTTTTGAGCCAGCCGTTGCCGACACCGTGGCCGAACAGGCCGCCGCCGGCGATGGCAGACATGGTGCGGGTCTGCTGATAGCCCAGATCGGCGGTGTCGCTCCAGGCGTGTAAGTAAATACTGAAGCGCCGGGCAATATAGGGCTTGAACTTGACGATGATATAGCCGAAAAAGACAGCGGCAGAGCCCATGAACGCCACACTGGGAAGATCGCCGGAGCGCAGGAACGCGATGGCAAGGAAGGTGGAAAAGAAGATAAGGGCGGTGCCGAAGTCACTCATCAGGCCCAGACAGCCCACGCAGAAGCCGGAGAACAGCAGGGTAAAGATCAGGTTGCGCCGGGAGAACATCCGGTCCAGCGTGGTGGCT
>CALEQS010000180.1 GCA_937907975.1 uncultured Clostridia bacterium
CCATACTGTTATCCTTTTCTCGCCTTGATCGACGCAGACACGATGCGCTCACAGAGCTCGCCGTAGGAGATACCCACAGCGGCAGCCTCCTGAGGCACCAGGCTGGTGGGCGTCATGCCAGGCAGATTGTTGATCTCCAGGAAATATGGTGTGCCATCCTCGGTGACGATAAAGTCCGCCCGGGAATAGACGCTCAGACCGATCGTGTTGAATACGGTCTTGGCCGCGGCGGCGATCTTCGCCTCCCACTCGGCGGGAATGGGCGACGGGCAGACCTCTTCCGCTGCACCGGGCTGGTACTTGTTGGCGTAGTCGTAGAATCCCTTCTTGGGAATGATCTCAATGGAGGGCAGAGCCTCGCCGTCCAGCACGGCGATCTGGATCTCCCGGCCCTGAATGTACTGCTCAATGACGCACTTGCTGCCGTAGTGCAGGCCCAGCTCCAGCGCGTCGCGCAGTTCGTCCGCGCTGTGAGCGATGGACACGCCGATGGAGGAGCCGCTGCTCAGCGGCTTGACCACACAGGGCCGCTTGGTGCGCTCCACCAGAGCGGGAATGTCCGCCTCGGTATACTCCACCGTCTCCCAGGCGGGCGTGATCACGCCCTGGGCCGCCACCAGCTGTTTGGTCATATCCTTATCCATGGCAATTCCGCTGCTCAGATAGTCGGAGCCGGTGTAAAGAATGCCGTGCATATCCAGCGCAGCCTGAAGGCGGCCGTCCTCGCCGCTTCCTCCGTGGAGTGCTAGGAAGGTCACATCCGCCGTGCGGCACAGGTCAATGACCCGGTCGCCGAAGATGCTTTGGCTCTTCTTTTTGCGTGCGGCGATCACCGCATCCAGATCCGGGGCCTGAGTGGAGACCTTTTTCCACTCCTCCGGAATGGGCGCATCATAGAGGGATTCCAGCGTGCCGGAGTAGTTTTCCAGTCCGAAAAACAGGTCCGCCAGCGCCACCTGATGGCCCCGCTCCCGCAGAGCCTGCGCCACCATCGTGCCGGAGGACAGGGAGACATTGCGCTCCGTGCTCAGTCCGCCGGCCAAAACAACGATTTTCAAAGGAAAACGCTCCTTTCAAATACCGAAAAAAATGCAGTCAATTAACCGTAGTATTATATCATCAAACCCGC
>CALEQS010000181.1 GCA_937907975.1 uncultured Clostridia bacterium
GCCGTAGAGCTCGATGCCGGCCTCGAACCGATCTTCGATAAAATAATTGTGATAGGCCTTTCGGTTGGTGGCCACTGTTTTCGTTCCGGGACCTGCCACATCGGCACCTCCTCACCGATTATATATGTATAATTGTAACATAGCTGTCAAGAGCAGTGGCCGTCGAATCCTGTTTGATGAAAAACTTGCAAAATTTAATGAAATTCTTTGATTTTTCCATAAGGCTGTGGTATACTTTCATTATGTAAATGGAGTGGTGCGTCGAGCCATCGGTTCCACCTGCTTTCTCATCCCTCTCTGCCAGCGTTGTCGGGCTGCTTACATCAATTTAAAGAGGTGCTTCCTTTGTTAAAATATGTAATTCAGGGCGGTAAGCCCCTTCACGGTGAAATCAATATCAGCGGCGCGAAAAACGCCGCTGTTGCCATTATCCCTGCGGCGCTGCTCGTAAACGGCACCTGCCGCATCGAAAACATCCCCCAGATCAGCGATGTTACGCTGATCCTCGAGATCCTGCAGGAATTGGGCGCCCGTGTGCGCACCGTCAACCGCAGCACGGTGGAGATCGACTGCTCCAGCGTGCACCGCACCAATGTCCCCTATGAACTGGCCCGCCAGATCCGTGCCTCCTACTACTTCATCGGCGCTCTGCTCAGCCGCTTCGGCACCGCGCAGGTGTCCATGCCTGGCGGCTGCGATTTAGGCGCGCGGCCCATTGACCTGCATCTGAAAGGATTTATGGCCCTCGGCGCTAATGTGGAGGTCAAGAACGGCTATGTCCATGCCAGCGCCCCCGAGGGCGGCCTGACGGGCACGCACATCTACATGGATCAGGTCTCCGTGGGAGCCACCATGAATGTCATGCTGGGTGCCGTATTTGCCAAGGGTACTACGATCATCGAAAATGCCGCAAAAGAGCCTCATATCGTCGATCTTGCCAACTTTATCAATGCGATGGGCGGCAATATCATGGGTGCTGGCACCGACATCATCAAGGTGCGCGGCGTCTCCTCCCTGCACGGCGGCACCTATTCCATTATTCCGGATCAGATCGAGGCGGGCACCTATATGACCGCTGTGGCCGCGGCTGGAGGCAGCGTGCTCATCAAAAATGTGATCCCCAAGCACTTGGACTGCATCACCGCAAAGCTGCTGGAGATGGGCGTTCAGATTGAGGAGCAGGGCGACGACCTGTTGGTCTCCCGCACCGGGACCATGCACCACACCAACGTGAAAACCATGCCTTATCCCGGTTTCCCCACGGATATGCAGTCTCAGATCGCGGTCTGTCTCTGCCTGGCTGAGGGCACCAGTCTGGTGACTGAGGGCATCTGGGAAAACCGCTATCGCTATGCCGACGAGCTCAAGCGCATGGGTGCGAAGATCCAGGTGGACGGCAAGGTGGCGGTAATTGAAGGCGTGCGCAAACTGACCGGCGCTCCGGTCCGGGCCTGCGATCTGCGCGCCGGTGCCGCAATGATCGTTGCGGGTCTGGCCGCTGACGGCACCACCGAGATCGACCACATCCACTATGTGGAGCGCGGCTATGAGGATATTGTGGGCAAGCTGCGCAATGTGGGTGCTGACATCCGTCTGGTGGAGTTCCCCGATGACGCGGGCCACCACTCTAACGTAGGTTAATAAAAGACAGATACACAGACGGCGGCTTAGGCCGGCGTCTGTTTTCGTTCAGGAGGGCTGAACTTTTTGGAACTTTGCACTCTGGCCAGCGGCTCCAGCGGCAACGCTGTGCTGGTTTTTGACAACAACACCGCACTGCTCTTTGACGCAGGCATTTCCGCCAAGCGCATCACCACCGGACTTACCCAGCTGGGGCGCAGTGCCGCCGGGCTGGACGCCATCTGCATCACCCACTCCCACTTTGACCACATCAGCGGTCTGCGGGTGCTGCTCAAGCGGACGGACGCGAAGATCTATGCCACCGGCCAGACTGCCAATGCTCTGGAACGGCAGGTAGAGGGCGCGGCGGAACGGATCGAGATCATCCATCCGCAGGAGGAATTCCAGCTGGGTGATCTGAGTGTCCAGGCCTTCAACACGCCGCACGACGCGCCGGGCAGTGTGGGTTACACCGTCTCCAACGGAGAACGCAAGTGCTCCATTGTGACCGATCTCGGCTTTGTCACTGAGGAGGTGCGGGAGAGCATTCTGGGCTCCCAGCTGGCGCTGGTCGAGGCCAACCACGATGTGGACTGGCTAATGAGCGGCCCCTACCCTCCCTACTTAAAGCAGCGCATTCTGGGCGACGGCGGCCACCTGTCCAATGAGGCCAGTGGCGAATTATGCTGTGAGCTGGCCATACACGGCACCGAAAAGCTGGTGCTGGCCCATCTGAGTCATGAAAACAACACGCCGGAGCGGGCCCGCACAGTGGTGTGCGGAATGCTGGCACGGCGGGGGCTGGGCTCCGTCTCCGTTACCGTAGCGCCCCGCCAGAACTGCTGCGACCCGATTGAGGTTTAATACATATGCTGACAGTCAACGTGATCTGCGTGGGCAAGCTGAAGGAAAAATTCTACCTTGCCGCCGTGGAGGAATACAGTAAGCGGCTCAGCCGCTCCTGCAAACTGAATCTTCTGGAGCTACCTGAGGAGCGCCTGCCCGAAAATCCGTCCGATGCCCAAATCGAAGCGGCTCTGCGGAAGGAATTCCAGCTGATTCAGTCCAAACTGCCCAAGGGCGGCGTGGTCATCGCCATGTGCATTGAGGGAAAGACGCTCTCCAGCGAAGCACTGGCCAAAAAGTTCAACGACTGGGCAGTGGGCGGCGCTTCCCAGCTCACTTTCCTGATTGGCAGTTCCTTCGGACTGCACCCGGAGGCCAAGGCACTGGCCGACTTCAAGCTGTCCATGTCCCCCATGACCTTTCCCCACCATCTGGCGCGGGTCATGCTCCTGGAACAGATCTACCGGGCCTTTCAGATCAACGAAGGGTCCCGTTATCACAAATAAAATGACACACTGGAGGTATCCCTATGGCTTACATGGAAACTTATCAGAAGTGGCTCGCATCCCCCGCGCTGAGTGAGGCGGAGAAGGCAGAGCTTCAGTCCATCGCAAACGATCCCAAGGAGATCGAGAGCCGGTTCTTCGGCCCGCTGGAGTTCGGTACCGCCGGTCTGCGCGGCACCATGGCCGTCGGCCTGAACCGGATGAACATCCACGTCATCCGCCACGCCACCCAGGCCTTTGCCGAGGTCATCAAGGCCGAGGGTCAGGCGGCAATGGATCGTGGCGTTGTGGTGTGCTTCGACTGCCGCAACCACTCTCAGGAGTTTGCCCGGGAGACCGCCCGCGTCATGGCCGGAAACGGCATCAAGGTGCGGCTCTTTGACGCCCTGCGTCCCACGCCTGAACTGAGCTTCGCCGTGCGGGAGTATCACGCCATTGCCGGTGTCAACGTCACCGCCTCCCACAACCCCAAGGAGTACAACGGCTATAAGGTCTACTGGGAGGACGGCGCGCAGTTGCCGCCCCACCATGCCAGCGCCATTGCCGCCAAGATGGACGAGCTGGACATTTTCGACTCCATCCATCTGGCCGACTACGACGAAGCCGTCAAGAGCGGCATGATCACCCTGATCGGCGATGAGACCGACGAGAAGTTCCTCGCCAACGTCATGGCCCAGGTCAACGATCCCGAGAGCGTCAAGAAGGTCGCTGACACCTTCTCCATCATCTTCACCCCCTTCCACGGCACCGGCTACAAGCTGATCCCCGAGGCACTGAAGCGCATGGGCATGAAGCACGTCGTCTGCGTGCCCGAGCAGATGGTCATTGACGGCAACTTCCCCACCGTGGCTTCTCCCAACCCGGAGAACCCCGAGGGCTTTGCCATTGCCGTCAAGATGGCGAAGGAGCAGAACATCTCCTTCATCATGGGTTCTGACCCTGACGCCGACCGCATCGGCATCATGGTGCGTGATGCTTCCGGCGAGTTCATTCCCATCACCGGCAACCAAAACGGCGTTATTCTGCTGGACTATCTGATCGGTGCGCTGAAGCGCTCCGGCAGGATGCCCGTCAACCCTGTGGCGCTGAAGAGCATCGTCTCCACCGAGATGGCCCGCAAGGTGGCCGAGGCCAACGGCGTGAAGTGCTACGACACCTTCACTGGCTTCAAATTCCTGGCTGAGAAGAAGAACCAACTGGAGGAGAGCGGCGAAGGCAAGGTCATCATGGCCTTTGAGGAGTCCTACGGCTATATGTTCGGCGACTATGTCCGGGACAAGGACGCAGTCACTGCCGCGCTCATTCTGGCCGAGGCCGCCTGCTACTATGCCACGCAAGGCAAGACCATGTACGACGCCCTGCAGGACTGCTACGCCAAGTACGGCTATTGCCGCGAAAAGACCATCAATCTTGTCATGCCCGGTCTAGACGGCATGGTCAAGATGAAGGAGATCATGTCCACCCTGCGCCAGCATCCGCTGGGCGAGGTCGCCGGGGTCAAAGTGGTCGAGCAGAAGGACTATCAGGACGGCAGTGTGCACAACACCGTCACCGGCGCAGACTCCACCATGGAGCTGTCCGGTTCCAACGTGCTCCGCTATGAGCTGGAGGACGGCACCAGCTTTATCATCCGTCCCTCCGGTACCGAACCGAAGATCA
>CALEQS010000182.1 GCA_937907975.1 uncultured Clostridia bacterium
CAGGAGCGCCTCATCCGTATGGATGGGGCGTTTCTGCGGTTTTTCGTTGAAATCCGGCCGATTTTATGGTATAGTAATAAACGTTTTTAACGTTTTATCAATTGGCTATCCCGGTTGAGAGGAATTTCCATGAACCTGAGCAAACAGTTTTTCAAGTATGTGTCGCAGAACATTTTCGGTCTGATCGGCACCTCGTGCTATATTCTTGCGGACACCTATTTTATCGCACAGGCGGCGGGTACTGACGGCGTGACACTGCTGAATCTCTGCCTGCCAATGTACAATTTCATCTTTGCGTTCGGCTCCATGATCGGCCTGGGCGCTGCCACCCGGTACGCCATCCTGCGGGCACAGGGCGACGAGAAAGCACAGCGGTACTTTTCCAACGCCATTTTCTGTTCCTGTCTGATCGCCATCCCGTTCATACTGGCGGGCGCGTTCTACCCGGGTGCCCTGCTGCGGATGATGGGCGGCGATGCAGGCATCGTGGCGCTGGGCCTGAACTACACCCGCATCTTCCTGCTGTTCACCCCCTTCTTCATGTGCAACTACATCGTGTCGGCCTTCGTCCGCAACGATGGCGACCCGTCCCTTGCCATGGTGGCGACCCTGAGCGGCAGCTTATTTAATGTAGTGTTTGACTACATCTTCATCTTCCCCATGGGGTTGGGTCTGCCCGGCGCGGCACTGGCGACCGCCATCTCCCCCATCGTCAGTATTGCCATCTGCAGCCGCCACTTCTTCAAAAAGAGCAACACTGTCACCTTCGTCAGGCAGGTACCTTCGGCCCGGCTGCTGGCGCAGAGCTGTCAGCTGGGCATCTCGGGCTTTGTGGGCGAGCTTTCCTCCGCCGTGACGACCACGGTGTTCAACTTCCTGCTGCTCCGTCTGGCTGGCAACGTGGGCGTTGCCGCCTATGGCGTGGTGGCAAACTTTGCACTGGTAGCAACGGCCATCTTCAACGGCGTGGCGCAGGGTGCCCAGCCGCTGATCAGCCAGTGCTACGGCAAAAACGAGATGGCCGGGGCAAGGAAGCTGCTCTTCCTGGGCTGCGGCACCGCACTGGCACTGGCGGCTCTGCTGTACAGCGCCGTGTTCGGCTTTACCGACACCTTTGTTGCCATCTTCAACAGCGAAAACTCCGCTCTGATGGCCGAATATGCCCACAGCGGAATGCGCATCTACTTCCTGGGCTACTTCTTTGCAGGCTGCAATATTGTTGCGGCAGGCTATCTGGGTGCGGTCAACCGCCCCACCGAGGCCACCATCACCTCGGTCAGCCGCGGCGTGGCGGCCATCGTTGCCTGCTCGCTGATCCTGAGCGCACTGTTCGGCATGAACGGCGTGTGGGCCGCCTTCCCCGCTTCTGAAGCCATCACGCTGGCGCTGACCATATTCTTGCTCAAACACAAGCGGCGGGTCTATGCCTGAGAATGGGAGCAATGTTATGGACAAGTATTATACCGCCAATATTTTCCTGATCGTCATTGCAATGGCGATTATGATGGCGGCAGTCAATTTTAACGTCGTACTGGGCCGGATGCGAAAAAGAGTCACCATCGCCCTGTTCGGAGCCATCATTGTGGCAGCGCTCTGCGAGTGGACAGGCAATCTGCTGAACGGTGCCCCGGTGGAGCTGATTTCCTTTCACAAAGCAGTCAAGACGGTGGAGCTTTCTCTCACCCCCTTTATCGGGATCCTTTGCGGGCGGAGCCTGAGCAATGATGACACGCTGGAACGGGTGTCATTTCTGGTAGCGTTTGGCAACCTGATCCTTGAGGTTCTTTCCGCATTCAACGGCATGATCTTCTTCGTGGACGGCGCAAACTTTTATCACCACGCCCGCTTCTATGGCATCTACACCTTTGTCTGCCTGATCTGCATTCTGGGCTTTTTTCTGCGGGGCGTTCAGGCTTTTCATCGCTATCAGGCCAGCGGCGGCGTGTTGATCGGGCTGGTGACACTGTTTCTGACTGGTGGGATCATTGTCCAGATGGTGGATCCTCATCTGAATATCACCTGGCTTTCAGTCGGCATTTCTTCGATCATGCTCTACAAATTTTACAGTGACATCATCCAGCAGGTAGATGGCCTGACAGAGTTGATCAACCGATGGGGCTACGAGAATTACCTTTCCCACTTCAACGGGCAGGGTGCGATCCTTTATTTCGATGTGGATCATTTTAAGACGATCAACGATACCTACGGTCACTCTTATGGCGATTCCTGCCTGCGGACCATTGCGGACAATATCCGGGCCGCCTATGCATCCAGTGGGAAATGCTTCCGTATCGGCGGTGATGAATTTTGCGTGATCCTGGACCGGAACCTGGAACAAATCGATGCCATGAACAGGGATTTCCTCTGGCGTGTGCGAAACCGGAGAAAAGCCGATCCCCACCTGCCCAAGGTGTCCATTGGATATGTTCGTTTTGATACCAATGAGATCAACATCAACGACGCGGTGGCCGTGGCGGACACGCAGATGTACGCCGCCAAGCAGCGTGCCCATCAAACAGAAAAGAGCCGGGATGCAGCCCCGGCTCTGAAAAAATCTTAAACATAGAGCGCCTGTTCCCGCTGGCTTTCCGCCGGGGTCAGCGGGCGCGCTGCCTGACCGGCCAAGGCCCGCCACTGTGCGGGGGATTGGCCGGTCTCTTTTTTGAACACCCGGCAAAGGTAGTTGGCCCCCGAGAAGCCGCACAGGCTGGCAATGACATCCAGCGTGTACTCCCGGTGAAGCAGCAGCCGCATGGCGGCTTCCACCCGCACGGTGGTCAGGTAGCGCCCCGGGGGCACGCCCACGGCAGCGGTAAAGGTGCGGACAAGATGGCTTTTGGAGACTCCCAGCCGCTCGCTGAGCTCCTCCACGCCGTACAGCCCCGCATAGTTCGCCCGGATATCCTCAATGGCGGCTTCCACCAACGGCGGCAGGGCGGGTGCGGCGCTGTCGGCCCCGGCAAGCTCACACAGCAGGGCAAAGGCCAGCTGACTGGCGGCACGGCTGCGGGGCACTTCGGTCTCGGCAGCCAGCCGGCCCATGAGCTCGGCGGCGGCAGGGCAGGTCTCACCCCGAGCCAGAAAGGGCAGCTCCGTCAGCCCGGCCAGGAACTGCACCGCCGCCTGCCCCGTGAGCAGAACGCAGAGCAGATGGCACGCGCCCTCTGGGGCCAGTGTCAGCGGGGCACGGCTCAGCACCAGATGACCCGCCGGGACGCTCTGGGGCGGCAGCACCAGCGCGCTGCCCGCCGGGGAAGGGGAAGCATCCGCAAGGGAAGCGGTGCATTTCCCGCTGGAAACCAGGCAGACCCACAGTCCCTCGCCCGTCAGGGTCAGGGGCTCGCTAGGCTGAACATCCCGCACCGCCGCAAGCGCCGCCGTGCTCGTCCAATCGTAAAGCAATATCTGACACCTCAAATCAATAAAATGCTATTTTATATCACAAAATTATCTGTTATTATAATACCAACAAGAACGAACACCGTCAAGGTGCCGTGAGATAAAAATGATAACGGAGGCAAATGACCTATGGCTTCTATCAGCTGCCAGCACATCTACAAGATCTATCCGGGCGCTACCGCTCCTTCTGTCACCGACTTCAACCTTGAGATCAAGGATAAGGAGTTCATCATCTTCGTTGGCCCTTCTGGCTGCGGCAAGTCCACCACCCTGCGTATGATCGCCGGTCTGGAGGAGATCTCCAAGGGCGAAATGTACATCGGCGGCCGTCTGATCAACGACGTTCCCCCGAAGGATCGTGATATCGCCATGGTGTTCCAGAGCT
>CALEQS010000183.1 GCA_937907975.1 uncultured Clostridia bacterium
AGCAGGCATTCTCCGCATTTCTGGACTCCCGGCAGGGAGACAGCGCAGAGGAGGCGCTGTTTCGTCTGCTCCGCATGGCATTTTCCGCCGGATGGGCCGCCGCCGGCGGACAGACAGAGCGGGAGCCGGGATAATTCCCCACCCTTCGGCAATCCAAAATATGGAACCATTTCCCGCCATAGCCGCCGGTTTTTCAAATGACCGGCGGCTTTTTTATCGCTATACGACGGGTTTCCCGTTTCTTAATTTCCAATATATGGTAATTTATGGAATTGAAAGAGGTGGTGACCATGACCGCGAGAAAACGCAGCGGCCTGTTTGACAGCCAGCGGGTGCTCTACCTGCCGGTGGAGTACATCGTCCCGAACCCGAATCAGCCCCGCACCATGTTCGTGCGGGAGGGGCTGGAGGAGCTGGCCGACTCCATTGCGGAGCACGGCATTTTACAGCCCCTGTCCGTCCGGGCGGTGCGGGGACGCTATCAGCTCATCTCCGGGGAGCGGCGGCTCCGGGCCGCGCGGATGGCGGGGCTGGCCACGGTGCCCTGCATCGTGGTGGATGCCAGCGACACCGAATCCGCCCTGCTGGCTCTGGTGGAGAATTTACAGCGGCGGGATCTGGACTTCATGGAGGAGGCGGTGGCTCTGCGGCGGCTCATCGTCCAGCACGGGCTGAGTCAGGAGGAGGCCGCCCGTAAGGTGGGTAAGAGCCAGTCCGCCGTGGCCAACAAGCTGCGGCTGTTGAAGCTCTCCCCTGAGGTGCTGGAGGTGGTCAAGCAGGGTTCACTGAGCGAGCGCCATGCCCGTTCCCTGCTCCGCCTGCCGGAGGATCAGCGGCTGGCGGCGGCAAAGCACATGGTCAAGGAGGGGCTGACCGTCGCGAAAGCGGAGACCTATGTGGAAAAGCTGCTCTCTCCCCCGGCGCCGGTGAAGAAGATGCCGGTCTACCACATCCGGGATGTGCGCTTCTTCCTGAACACCATCGACCGCTCGGTGCGGCTCATGCAGTCCGCCGGGGTACACGCCACCAGCCAGCAGGACAAGAAGGACGGGGTGCTCACCCTGACCGTCCGCATCCCCATGGGGGAAAATCCACCCCATTAAGCGGCATCTCATCACTTTTTCATGGCAATTTAATTGAAAGAAACGCCCCGGTTTGGTATACTGAAATAATCGAAACAAGGGGGGCACAAGCGATGAAACTGGATGAAAAGCAACACGCACTGCTGAAGCGCTGTCTCCACGACGGCCGCTGGCGGACCAATCGAAAACTGCTGGGCGTAGTGGTCTATCTGCTGCTGCTGGAAAACTATGAGGTCGGCGTGGACATCTCCTCCGCGCAGATCAGCACGACGCTCAAGGAGCACGGTATTGCGCCCACCGTCGGCGGCTTTTATCCCGATCTGCGCGCGCTTATCGAGGCCATGCCCGGCGGCATGACCATCACCCGCACCGTACTGCCCACGCTGTTTTACGTTCAGCTGAATGAAATGGCGCTGCCTCAAGGGGAAGGTGAAGCGCAGGCCCAGGCGGGATCCTCCCCCGCCCCGGCGGAGGGACAGGCCGTCCGTCGGGAAGATGCGGATGCAAAAACCAATGCAGCGCCAGGGCCCGACCCGGCGCGCCGCCACCTGCTGGAGCTGCTGTGGGCCAACTGCGCCCCGGGCACGGAGCAGAACGCCGGCATCGTCACCCGCCTGCTGATGACGCACGGCTTTCACCCTGAGGACTATGGCACCACTCCAGATGGTCTGCTGACCGCACTGGGCTTCTCTACCCGCACGGCGGCGGGAATCCGCCTGGTGACCATCCCGCCGCGCCCGGCAGAAGAGCCGCAGGAGGTGCCGAAGGCCGTCGAAAAAGAAAATGCGGCGTTGAAACCAGTCGAACCCAAGGCTCCCGCAGAACAGAAATCCGCGGAGCACGCCGGAACTGTGCATTCCGATGCCGGGACGCGCCCGTCGAAGCCGGTCGAAAAAGCGCCGGCCCCATTGAAGGACGCCGCCCACGGGCGCCGGGCATTTGACGAGAAGGAGCAGTCCCGGGTGCTGGCGCTCCTGCGGCAGGAGTACGCCCCCGGAAGTCGGATCCCCATGGCGCAGGCGTTCCATTTTCTGGATGTTAACAACTGTGCCGCCAACCGCTACGAGCTGAACGGCATCCCGCTGAGGGGCAAGATGATCCTCGAAATTCTGGGCATTCCCACCCAGAGAAACGAGCAGGGTGGCTGGCTGGTCTGTATGCCGGAGGAGCCGCAAAAAGGCGCAAAATCCGTCAAATTTGCCGATAATTTGTCGAATAATGATGAAATCAGCTTTGAGACCGCCGCCGAGCCCGCGCATAAGGAGTCGTATCCGGTCGAAAAGCATACCCCGGAACAGCCCGAGAACAGGCCGCCGAAAAACTGCCAGAGTGAGGTCTTTTTCCCCTATGCCAACCAGGACCGGCTGGCCGAACAGCTGGGCGTGCCCACGCCGCTGAACGCAAGTCTGCTGGACGCGGTCTGCACCGCCTATGACGCGGCATACGCCGCCGGACAGGTCACCTGGAACGATCAGCGGGGCTGCTTCAACGCAGTGCTGCCGCTGGCCAACACCTCCGGCACCCCCATCCTGCTGGGCATCTCCCGCAGTGACCAGAAGGGCGGCCTGCCCTTTTACCTCTCCTTCGTGGGCACTGCCCCCAAGGCCGCGCGGCTCACCGCACTTCAGGAATTCGCATGGCTGGGCAATTACCACGCCTTCCTCCAGCAGCTGGCCGACCTGGCCGAGCCGGAGATGTGGAGTTTTCAGGGCCGGGACGATCTGAGTATTCTGAATAACTATATCACCTACACCTTTGCCCGGCTCAAACAGCAGGACAAGGTCTATATCGACCCGGCAGGCCGCTTTGCCGCCTTCAACACCGGCCTGATGAGCCGGATCTACGGTGAGGATCTGATGGCCTACTTTGTGCCCAACAATGTGCCGGATCGGCAAAAATGGCGTTTCTCTACGTTCTGCTCCACGCTGGACGAGGCCCGGAACGACGCCGCCCAGCGGAGCGCCGCCATCGCGCTGGCTCCGGTGCGCTCCAAGCTCAGTCTGGCTACCTACTTCACTGACGTCTGCTTTGAGACCCGGTTTGACCCCGGCTGTGAGCTGGACTACCAGTTTTTTCACATTGTCGGGGACAATATCGGCCGTTTCCCGCTGGAATTTCTGCGCAGGCACTGCAATGACTTCCCCCGTTCCCGGGCTCTCCTGGCCCAGGCGGAGGCGGAGTCCGATCCGAACCGGCGCCAGCACATCTTCAAGGAACTGGGCCGGGCAGTCACCGATCTGGACGACGCGGACATGAGCGCCCTGTTTTACGACCTGCGCATCCAGTTCGAAGCCGCCGTCAACCGCACGCTGGAGCTGGCCCGGCGGGATTACAAGGTGGGCGTGCCCTGCTTCTTCCCCACCACCGGCAAACTGAGTATGCTCCTGCCCATCTCCTTCTCCGCCCGGCGCAACGCCAAGCCCTGCCTGGCACTGGTGGCCGAGCGGCTGGACAACGGAATGTACGTCGGCCGGACGGTGCTCACCATGGACATGGCCTATAAGGACAGCCGCCTGCTCTGCCGCCCCTCCGGTGAGTGGCTCCGCCCCGCCGAGATTCAGTCCAGCGATGATGAGGAGGAATAATTTCAAAGAAGCAGTGCTTAAAAAACCGCCCGCTCAGTCTGCACCTGTCCCTCAGGGAGCAACCCCTGATTTTTTACGCAATTCCCGGGAGTGTTTCACCTGAAACACTCCCGGGAT
>CALEQS010000184.1 GCA_937907975.1 uncultured Clostridia bacterium
GGGGAAGGCTTCGGCAGTCTCTGCAAACTTTTTGTCTGTCATCCTGAGCGCAGCGAAGGATCTTAAAACACCCGTCTCCGACATTGCGCATTCTGCTTGTAGAAGTCAGTGCTGTAAGATTCTTCGGCCTGCGGCCTCAGAATGACAAGTACAGCCGAATAACTGCCAATCGCTTTATATGAAAAGCACGCCCCGCAGAGCTTTTACGAGTGCTCTGCGGGGCGGCGTATTTTATATATCTGCGAAAGCAGGGCAGGCTTACAGCTCCTCCAGCTTCTGCCGAATGACCTGATTGACCACCTTGGGGTCGGCCTTGCCCTTGAGCAGCTTCATGGTCTGGCCCACGAGGAAGCCGAAGGCCTTCTGTTTGCCCGCCTGATAGTCGGCGATGGACTTTGGGTTCTCCGCGAACACCTGAGCCACGGTGGACTCCACCAGCGCGGTGTCGTTGACCTGCTCCAGACCGTGCTCCTTCACATAGACCGCCGGGTCGGCGTCCTCGTCAAAGACGGCGGCAAAGACCTCCACGGCGGTATTGCGGTTGATTTTGCCCTCCTTAACCAGCGTCAGCAGCTTGACCAGCGTGGCCGGCGTGAGGGGCATCTGCTTGGCCTCAAGGGACTTCTCCTTCAGGGTGCGCAGCACCTCGCCCATCATCCAGTTGGCCACGTCCTTGGGGGCACCGCCCAGCCGGACGGCCTCCTCAAAGAAGTCGGCCAACGCCTTCTGGCCGGTCAGCATACCGGCGTCGTACTCGGGCAGGCCGAACTCGGCCACATAGCGGGCCTTCTTCTCCGCGGCCATCTCGGGCAGCTCCGCCCGGGCGGAGTCCAGATACTCCTCGGTGATCTCCATGGGCGGGATGTCCGGCTCCGGGAAGTAGCGGTAATCCTGGGCGTTCTCCTTGGAGCGCATGGAGTAGGTGGCGTCCTTGTTCTCGTCCCAGCGGCGGGTCTCCTGAATGACCCGCTTGCCGTCCTCGATCAGCTCGATCTGGCGGCGGGTCTCATAGGCGATGGCCCGGGCGATGGCCTTGAAGGAGTTGATGTTCTTCATCTCGGTGCGGGTGCCCAGCTCCGTACTCCCGGCGGGGCGGACGGAGAGGTTCACGTCGCAGCGGAGGGAGCCCTCCTGCATCTTGCAGTCGGACACACCCAGATACTCCAGCGTGGATTTGAGCTTCTCCAGATAGGCGATGACCTCCTCGGCGGTGCGGAAGTCCGGCTCGGTGACGATCTCGATCAGCGGCACGCCGCAGCGGTTGTAGTCCGCCCGGGTCTGGTCAATCCACGGGTCGTGCACCAGCTTGCCGGCGTCCTCCTCCATGTGCATCTCGTGAATGCGGATGATCTTCTCCTCGCCGCTGGGCAGCTGGATGGGCACTTTGCCGTTCGTGGCGATGGGCAGATAGAGCTGGGAGATCTGATAGGCCTTCGGCAGGTCGGGGTAGAAGTAGTTCTTGCGGTCGAACTTGTGATAGCGGGTGATGTCGCAGTTCAGCGCCAGTCCGGCCTTGGCCGCATAGCGCATGACCGCCTTGTTCATAACGGGCAGCGTGCCGGGCATACCGGTGCACACCGGGCAGCAGTGGGTGTTGGGCGCGCCGCCGAAGGCGGTGGTGCAGGAGCAGAAGATCTTCGTCTTGGTGGCCAGCTCCACATGGGTCTCCAGGCCGATCACAGTTTCCCAAGTCATGTTACTTCTCCTCCTTTGCTTCCGGGCGTCTGGTGTGGTAGTCGGTGTCCTGCTGGAAGGCGTGGGCGGCGTTGAGCACCTTCTGCTCCATCAGAGGCGCACCGATGAGCTGGGCGCCCACAGGCATTCCTCTGCGGTCAAAGCCGCAGGGCATGGAGATGGCGGGCAGGCCGGCCAGGTTGACGGATACGGTGTAAATGTCGCTCAGATACATCTGAAGCGGATCGCCCAGACTCTCCCCCAGCTTGGGGGCGGTGGTGGGGGCCACCGGGGTCAGCAGCAGGTCATACTTCTGGAACGCCTCGTCAAAGGCCCGCTTGATGACGGCCTTGACCTGCAGCGCCTTCTTATAATAGGCGTCATAGTAGCCGGTGGACAGCACAAAGGTGCCCAGCAGGATGCGCCGCTGCACCTCCCGGCCAAAGCCCTCGGTGCGGGTCTTGCAGTAGAGGTCGGTCAGATCCTCATAGTCGCTGGCCCGCCAGCCATATTTCACGCCGTCGAAGCGGGACAGGTTGGAGCTGGCCTCGGCGGCGGCGATAATGTAATAGGTGGGCACGACGTACTCCATGATGGGCAGCTTGCACTCCTCCACCTGGGCGCCCCGGCCCTTGAGCACCTCGGCCACGGCCAGCACCTTTTCCCGCACGTCGGGATCCAGACCGTCGCCGAAGCAGTCCACCGGAATGCCGATCTTCATGCCGGTCAGGTCGGCGCTCAGATGCTCCAGCAGGTGGCCGGCGTCGAAATCGAGGCTGGTGCCGTCCCGCTCGTCCCGGCCCTGAAGCAGATCCAGCACGGCGGCGCAGTCCTCGGCGGTGCGGGCCAGCGGCCCGATCTGGTCGAGGGAGGAGGCGTAGGCGATGAGGCCGTAACGGGACACCGTGCCATAGGTCGGCTTCATGCCGGTGACACCGCAGTAGGAGGCGGGCTGGCGGATGGAGCCGCCGGTGTCGCTGCCCAGCGCATACCAGCACTCCCCTGCCGCCACAGCGGCGGCCGCCCCGCCGGAGGAGCCGCCGGGCACCCGCTCCAGATCCCACGGGTTGCGGGTGGGACCGTAAAAGCTGGTCTCAGTGGTGGAGCCCATGGCGAACTCGTCCATGTTCAGCTTGCCCACCATCACACCGCCTGCGGCGCGGAACTTCTCCATGACCGTGGCGTCGTAAGGGGGCGCGAACTCGCCCAGAATTTTAGAGGCGCAGGAAGTCTTGACGTCCAGCGTGCAGATGTTGTCCTTCACGCCGGCGGGCACACCGGCCAGCGGACCGGCGGCCAGCTTCTCCCTGTCCTCGTCCAGCGCCTTGGCCTGTGCCATGGCCTGCTCGGCCAGCACAGTGATGAAGGCGTTGTTTTCGCCCTGACGGGCGGCGATGGCGTCCAGCGATGTCTTGGCCGCGTCCTGGGCACTCACCTCTCCGGCCCGGATGGCCGCGCCCAGCTGGAGGGCAGTCAGATCAAATAAGCTCATGTCGTTCTCCCTCCTTATTCCACAGCCTTGGGCACCAGAAACGCCTCTTCATCGGGCACCGGCGCGTTGCGCAGCAGAGCCTCCCGGGGCGTGGAGGGCTTCACCTCGTCCTCCCGCAGCACGTTTTTCACCGGGAACACATGGCTCATAGGCTCCACGCCCTCGGTGTCCAGTGTGTTCAGCACATCCATATAGGCAATGATCTGCTGAAGCTCGCCCTGCATTTTCTCTTTTGCCTCTTCATCCAATTTTAATCGGGACAGGGTGGAGACGTAATCCACCATTTCCTTTGTGATCTCCATGTTGTTCTTCCTTTCCAAATACCAATGCTCGCTGTTTCACAGAATTCCGGTGCCCACAGGCGGCAGAATAAAATCCAATTCTGTGATTTCCGAGGGCGTGTACCTCAGAAATCACACTTCTCATGGGAGCTGGCGCGACTTTTGCGAAGCAAACGAGCGCCAGCTCCCATGCAGCCTCTCGCAGAAAAAGCCGCGGGCTTTTTCGAGAATTTCTTTTACGGCTCCATCCGGTGCAGGTCCCTCGGAAACAGGCTGGCATATCTGACGTTGTCCAGCCCGCACAGCTGGGCAGTGAGCCGCTCAAGGCCGATGCCCAGGCCGCCGTGGGGCGGCATGCCGTGCTTGTGGATCATGAGGTAGCTCTCAAACTCCTCCGGATGCATCCCCCGGTCCAGCATTTTCTGCACCTGCTGGTCATAGTCATGGATGCGCTGACCGCCGGTGGTGACCTCAAGGCCGCGGAACAGCAGGTCGAAGGACAGGGTGTACTTCGGGTCCTCCGGGTCGTCCATGGCGTAGAAGGGGCGCTTTTTGGAGGGGTAGTGGGTGACAAAGACAAAGTCCGCGCCGTACTTCTCCTTGAAGTAGCGGCCGATGTTGTGCTCCTCTTCCGGCTCCAGATCGTAGGGGTCGCGGATGGGGCGATCATATGCCTCGCTGACCAGCCGCTTGGCCTCGTCAAAGCGGACGGTGGGGATCTCATCCACCTTGGGCAGCTCCACCCCCAGCCGCTTCAGGTCGTCGGCATACTCCGTTTTCAGCAGGTGCACCATGCGCTGGAGGAAGGCGGTCTCCGCCTGCATCAGGTCGGCGAAGGAGTCGATATAGCCCATTTCCATGTCCATGGAGATATACTCGTTCAGGTGGCGGGTGGTGTTGTGCTTCTCTGCCCGGAACACCGGGGCCACCTCAAACACCCGCTCAAAGACGCCCACCATCATCTGCTTGTAGAACTGGGGGGACTGGGTCAGAAACGCCCTCTTGCCGAAGTATTCCATGCGGAAGATGTTGCTGCCGCCCTCGGCGCCGGCGTGGACGATCTTGGGTGTGTGGATCTCGGTGCAGCCCTGCGCGAGCATCTCGTCCCGAAAGGCCCGTCCCACGGCCTCCTGAATTTTGAACACCGCGCGCTTGCGCAGGTTGCGCAGCACCACGGGCCGCAGGGGCAGCTCAGTGTCCAGGTTCAGGTGCATCTTATATTTGTCGATGGGCACCGAGATCGGCTCCTTCGGGCTGGAGAGCACTTCCAGTGTCTCCAGATGGAGCTCCATCCCCATGGGGGCCCGTTCGTCAGCGGCCAGCGTGCCGGTGGCGACCACCGTGCACTCCTGACTCACGCCCTCCAGCAGCTGCTCGTGGGTTTCGTCCACCACGCACTGGAGCGCACCGTCCCGCAGACGCAGGGTCACAAATTCGATGGCGCCCATGGCCCGGATGGCGTGGATCGCGCCGTGAACACGGACCGTCTGATTGAGGAAGGCGCCCCCCTTGAGATCAGCGGCGCTCAGCATTTTCCGCTGTGTTCCAGTCATGAATTCCATCTCAGTCACACCCTTTGCCTTGAAAATAGTATTGATTCTTAATTTTGAAAAGATAAAAAAAGCCCCGGGCCGTATCGCTTCTGATACAGTCCGGGACGGAATGACAAAATGATTCCGCGGTACCACCCGCTTAACGTCTCCCCCATTGGAGCCGCCACTCAATCTCTCCTTAACGCGGAGATGACGAGCCGCCCTACCTGCCCTTTTGAAAGGGGCGCTCAGGCGGCCGGCTCCAGAGTGTTGCGCATTTCCCGTTTTGCACTGGCGGGGCTTTCAGTCGGTGGCCCATTGCCTCTCTGTCGTGCGCTGCGGAAGCGGTCTCTTTCTCTGCCGTTCAACTGGCGTCATTGTAAGACTTATTCTGCCCGCTTGTCAAGCCCTATTTTCAAAAAATGCAAAATTATTTTGTCTGTCCTGCAAAAGCAGGTTCCTCCAGCCGCTCCACCGACATGGCGGAGACCTCGTAGGCCACGCGGGAAACGCTCTGCTCTCCCAGCTTTTTGATGTAGCCCCGGCTCTGGAACCGTCCCTCCAGCCGAAGGGCGTCCCCCACATTCAGCTCGGCGCAGGCCCGGGCCACTGCGCCCCAGCAGATACAGGGCAGATAATCCGACCGTCCGTAGCGCCGGTTCACCGCCAGCGTCAGGTCGGAGATCTCCCGCCCCAGCGGGGTGCGCCGGTAGACCGGCACCCGGCACAGCGTGCCCTGAAGGGTGAGCCGGTTGCAGTCCGGCTCGTCCTCCTCCGCCGCGCACAGCGCGCGCACGAACACCGTCAGCACCAGACGACTCCCCACCCCGGATCGGTTGTTGAAGGAGCGCACCTCCCCCTCCGCCGCCAGCCGCTCTCCGGCAAACACCGGCGTCTGCTCCAGCTGGGTGCGGCTGACCAGCAGGGGCAGCGTGTCCGCTGACCCGGACAGCCGCCCGATTCGGAGCATCACCCGAAAGTAGTCCTCGCCGTGGTTTTCGTGGGAAAAGACAGGCTCACTCAGGACGCGTCCCACAAAGCGTCCGGCGTTTTCATTCCAGTATGCATTCATCACTGCCGCTCCTTTTCCTTTCGTTTCCTGTGGACAGCTTATGCTCGTCC
>CALEQS010000185.1 GCA_937907975.1 uncultured Clostridia bacterium
CGGCTTTTCTTCGCCGTTCTGGATCAGCACAGCGTCGATCTCCTCCGCGCCGCTCTCCACGGCGGAGCGGATGCCCTTCAGCAGAACCTGATCGCCGGGGGCGATGCCCAGATCCTCCAGGCCATCGGTGACGAAGGGGAGCATACCCCAGTTCACCACATTGGAGCGGTAGCGCTTGGTGGCGTACTCGGTGGCGATGTTGGCCACGCCGCCCAGCACGCGCTGGCAGGAGGCGGCCTGCTCGCGGGCGGAGCCGTCGCCGGGGCGCAGAGCCATGATCAGACTGCCCAGACCGGTGGTCTTGGGGTCGAGGCCGTGGAGGGCGGCCTTCACATCGGCGTCGATGTCGCCGGCGCGGCGCTTCAGCTCCAGCGCCTTGACCGCCTTGGCCCGGCTCACATAGGCGGGGTCCTTGCGGCTCAGGGTGAACTCCGCCAGACCCAGCGGGTTGGAGCGGTAGGAGGAGGTCTCGCCGGAGGGGATCAGCTCGTCGGTGGTGGTGACGGCGTCATAGATGGCGGAGCAGACGGTGACGGCCAGATTCTCGGGCAGGGCGATCTGCTCGGGCCAGTCGGCGATGTTGGGGCCGAACACCAGCTCGACGCTGGGGTCGGGTTTGCCTACGCCGCGGTAGACGCGGCTCTGGTATGCGCCGTCGTCATAGCTGTACAGCTCGTCGGGACGGTCCTCGGGGATGTAGTCCAGCTCGGTGGCGGCGGTCAGGCGGCCCTGATTTTTGGCGGTGGCGGCGATGGAGCGGGCGTCCATCAGGGCCACATAGGCGATCTGGCCGTTGCCGGGCTTGCTGCCCTCCCGGTTGGGGAAGTTGCGGGTGGAGTGGCGGATGGAGAAGCCGCCGTTGGCAGGTACGTCGCCGGCGCCGAAGCAGGGGCCGCAGAAGCAGGAGCGGATGGTGGCGCCGCACTCCGTCAGGTCGGCCAGCTGGCCGTGGCGGGCCAGATCGAGGAAGGTGGGCTGGCTGGCGGGATAGACGGACAGGCCGAAGGCCATGCCGCCGATGTCGCCGCCCTTCAGGATCTCGGCGGTGCGCATCAGGTTCTGCCAGGTGCCGCCGGAGCAGCCGGCGATGACGGCCTGATCCACATAGAACTCGCCGTCCTTCAGCTTGTTTGTCAGGGGAGCGGGGGGATTCTTGAGCTCGAACTGCTTAAGGGTGGCCTCGTCCACGGCGTGGAGCAGGTCGGCGGCGTTCTCCTTGAACTCCCGGATGGTGTAGGCGTTGGAGGGGTGGAAGGGCAGTGCGATCATGGGCTCCACCTGATCCAGCGGGATCTCCACCAGATCGTCATAGTAAGCGCCGTCAGCGGGGGCCATGGCATGATACTCATCGCCCCGGCCCAACATCTCCAGGCAGGCCTTGGTGGTGTCGTCGGTACACCAGACGGAGCTCAGGCAGGCGGTTTCGGTGGTCATGACGTCGATGCCGCAGCGATAGTCCATGGCCAGATTCCTGACGCCGGGGCCGAAGAACTCCAGCACGGCGTTCTTGACCAGACCGGGGCCGAACACGGTGCGGATCAGATCCAGCGCCACGTCCTGGGGGCCCACGCCGGGGCGGGGCTTGCCGGTCAGATAGACGGCAATCACGCGGGGATAGGCGATGTCGTAAGTCCGGTTCAGCAGCTGCTTCACCAGCTCCGGGCCGCCCTCACCGAAGGCCATGGTGCCGAAGGCGCCGTAGCGGGTGTGGGAGTCGCTGCCCAGCAGCATCTTGCCGCAGCCGGCATAGCGCTCACGCATATAGGAGTGGATGACGGCCTGATGGGCGGGCACGAACTCGCCGCCGTACTTTCTGGCGGCGGACAGGCCGAACACATGATCGTCCTCGTTGATGGTGCCGCCCACGGCGCACAGGGAGTTGTGACAGTTAGTCAGCACATAGGGCAGGGGGAACTGCTTCAGGCCGGAGGCCCGGGCGGTCTGGATGATGCCCACATAGGTGATGTCGTGGCTGGCCATGGCGTCCACCTTGAGGCGGAGGGCGTCGGTATTGCCGGAGGTGTTGTGACTGGTCAGAATGCCGTAGGCCATGGTCTTGGTCTTGCCGGCGGCCTTGTCCGCCTCGGCGGCGGGGCGGAATGCGCCGTTTTCATAGACGACGCCGTGCTTGGAAACAGAGATCATAAAAAGAGCACCTTCTTTTCGTCAAGTTGCATTGAGTCAGATATTTGAGTAGAATGGATGTGTATTGGGGATCCGTTTACATGTCATGTATGCATGAGGCGTTTTTACACGTTGCAATGGTGAAGCGACGGTTTGAAAAAGCCGCGCGCCTGCAATGCAGGCGCGCGGCTTTCTGGCGTCCCAGAAGGGATTCGAACCCCCGGCCTTACGCTTAGGAGGCGCACGCTCTATCCAGCTGAGCTACTGAGACAGAAAGGGGCTTTCGCCCATATTGCCAAAACACGGCTACATACCAGTGGTATTTTAACCGAAGATGCCAATTTTGTCAATGTGGCAGGTGTTTATGCTTGCCATGGTGAATAAATCGGGATATAATAACGAATATTGCAAAAATGCGGCTCTTTTGTTATGCCCGGAAACACGCATCGTCCGGGTGGTAGGGGCTCAGATCTCTGGATCCGGGCCGGTTTTGGAACGCAGCGGGCTGAAAGACGCGCCCGTTTGAGGAGGAATTTTTTCCGTATGATTCAAGAGAAGCTGAGAAATGTGGCCATCATCGCCCACGTTGACCACGGCAAGACCACTCTGGTGGACGCCCTGCTGAAGCAGAGCGGCGTTTACCGCGAGAATCAGGAGGTCGTGGACCGGGTGATGGACTCCAACGATCTGGAGCGTGAGCGCGGCATCACGATCATGGCCAAGAACACCGCCGTCACCTACGGCGACACCAAGATCAACATCGTCGACACCCCGGGCCACGCCGACTTCGGCGGCGAGGTGGAGCGCATCCTGAAGATGGTCAACGGCGTTATCCTGCTGGTGGACGCCGCCGAGGGCCCCATGCCCCAGACCCGCTTCGTGCTGTCCCGCGCCCTGGAGCTGGGCCACCGGGTCATCGTGGTGGTCAACAAGATCGACCGCCCCGACCAGCGCATC
>CALEQS010000186.1 GCA_937907975.1 uncultured Clostridia bacterium
CATAACCGGGTGATCGAAGAAACCCAGCCGAACTATTTTACTATGCAGCGCCCCCAGATGCTCCGCAGCGACAATGCTTTGCTTCAGACTCTGGCCATGTTTAAGACACAGCCCTTCCAGAACTTCAACATTCTGTATGATGCGGCGGGCAACTATTTTGCCAAACGGGCGCAGCTGAAGGCGGGCACAGCTACACAGAATCAGATGCGGACGGCTGGCCGGGATCTGGGCCGTGCGGTGGTCAGCCAGGCCATGCAGCTGGCCGTGTTTGCCGGAATGACATTTGCTTGGGCGGCTTTCCGCAAGCGGGATAAAAAGTACAAGGACGAGGACGGTGTCTACACTTTCGCCTCATGGCTGAAAGGCTTCGGTCGGGACGTTGCCTCCGGCATTATGAGTATGATTCCATTTGGTTCGGATCTATTTGAATACATCGACGCCAAGGTCAACGGAGAAAAATACTACGGCTTTGAGGCCACATCCATCAGCACGATCGATGACATCATCAGCGCCGCAAGTGATATTGGAGACTTCTTTGGCACGGTATTTTCAAAGGAAGGAGACAAGAGCTGGAATAACCTGTGGCCGAAGCTGGATGCAATTATCGATCCAATCAGCAAGGGCTTTGGCATTCCGTATGAAAATGTGGCCAATCTCTTCTATGCTTCCTTTCTCCGGGCGGCCCAGCGGACCCAGGGACAGTATGCCGGTGAGTACAGCTATCTGCGCGTGACCACTCCGATGTCAGAAAATATGGGCTCTTATTTCGATTTGCTATTTGATTCGCTGAAAGATCCGGAGCAGTATGAGACAATCCGCCAGAAGCTGCTTGCCACTGGTTTGACTTCGGAGGATGAGATCGACGATAAGATTTTGGAGCGAATGGGGAAGGCTATTGCGACAGATCCGGCGAATAAGGATGTGATCGAAGAAGCAAACAAATTGATTGCCGCCGGTACGCTCAACAGCGATGACCTGTCCGGCAAGATCTTGTCCACAGTATTTTCAAAGCAGTCCGATGGTCTGAATGCCTATAAGGTATACCAGGACGATCAGGCGGCTTACGACGCCTTGATCCAGCGATATATTGATACCGGACTTATTACTCAGGATGCGGCCAATGAGAAACTGTGGAACAAACTGAAAGATGACCTCCCACAGGATGCGACAGATGAGGAGCTGCAAAAACTCTACCGTACCTACAAAACGGATGATGAGGAAAAGGCAGAGGACTTTGTGAAGAAGTACCGGCTCCTGCTTGAAAATCCCGATTTCGATGAGGACATCACCACCAGTCAGGCGTCGAAGTATTACGAGTTTGCGCAACCGGCAGGCATTGATCTGAACACCTTCTATGCGCTGACTCAGCAGTACAGCGCCGCCGAAAGCGAAAAGGATGCCGATGGCAAGGACATTGAGGGCAAGACGAAGAAGGACAAGGTGATGGCATGGATCAACAGCCAGAGCCTATCTTCCGGCCAGAAGGATGCACTGTACCTTGTGTATTACAAGGAGAGCACATTGAGCGACGCACCGTGGCGTTAAACAGATGGGCGGGGGATAGCGATTTCCTCCGCCTGTTTGCTAAACTTAAATTAATTCAATTTAAGCAAACAAAATGTAAGAGAGGAGCGAAAATATGAAAGATAACATCAGAACTTGGCTGAAGGCTGCGGGCATCCGTGCCGTCAAAACCATTGCTCAGACCGCCGTGGCCACCATCGGCACCAGCGCGGTGCTGGGAGACGTCAACTGGGTGGCCGTGGTCAGCGCGTCGGTGCTGGCCGGTGTGCTGTCCATGCTGACCAGCGTGGCGGGCCTGCCCGAGGTGGAGGCGTAAGCGGTGGCAAAGATCGTACATACGATCCACCTTGACCGCTATGCACCCATGCCCGACCGGCTGGCGCTGGGCACGGCAGAGAGCTACGGCGTGGAGCAGATCGCCATCTCTGTCAGTGACGGCTGGGCGGGGCTGGACCTTATTG
>CALEQS010000187.1 GCA_937907975.1 uncultured Clostridia bacterium
AAACCGCCAGAAGCTGGAGGAGCGGCATATTTTCAACCAGACTGCCGAGTATAACCGGAAATTGACCGCTATCTCCAAAGAGGCAGTGGGGGACCGGGTGTGGATCGCCGGCGACATGGCCCCCACCGGCCTGTTTCTCGCCCCGCTGGGTACGGCCACTTTTGAGGAGCTTGTGGATATTTATACGGAGCAGGCCGCCGGTCTGGAGCAGGCCGGAGTGGACCTCTATGTAGTGGAGACTATGATGACGCTGTCCGACGCCCGGGCGGCGGTGCTGGCCATTCGCAGCGTCAGCGACAAACCGATTTTCGTTACCTTCACCTGTGACGAGAGCGGCCGCAGCCTGTCCGGCACCGACGTGACGGCGGCGCTGGCGGTTTTGCAGGGCATGGGTGTCAGTGCCTTCGGCCTGAACTGCTCCACCGGTCCGGAGCAGATGCTGGTGCAGCTCAAGCGCCTGCACCAGTATGCCCGGGTGCCGCTGATCGCCAAGCCAAACGCCGGAATGCCGGAGATCGTGGATGGTCAGACGGTCTACAACTGCCCGCCGGAGGAGTTTGTCTCCCTGGTAGATGAGATGCTGGCGGCGGGCGTGAGTATTTTCGGCGGCTGCTGTGGCACGGACGAGAGCCACATTGCCGCGCTGAAGCAGGCGCTGGAAGGAAAACTGTTCCACCGGCCAGAACCGGAGTTCACCGACCTTCTGCCCGCCTCCACTGAGAAGGAGCCGAAGTACCTGCCGGTGGATGCCGCCCATGGGGCGGTCATCTCCGCCGAGGGCGACTTTGAGAGCGCACTGGCAGACGCCATGGAGGACGATTTCCCGATGGCCGCAGTGCGCATCGCCGACTGGGGCGATGTGGATGCGCTGGCAGACTTTCAGTATATGATCTCCAAGCCGTTGTGCCTGGTCTGCGACGATGCGGAGCTGCTGGAGTCGGCCCTGCGGGTCTATCAGGGCCGGGCGCTCTACGAGGGTGCGCTGACGGAGGAACAGCTGGCGCCGCTGGTGGACAGATACGGACTGCTGATTTGATTATAGTGAAAAAGAGGGAGAAACCATCGGTTTCTCCCTCTTTTTATTTTGCCAGTGCATCAAATTCGGCTGCCCCCTTTTCACTGAAATAAGGGGCTAAAACTGTCCAGTGCTCACAGGTGAAGCGGGCGAGGGCAGTGGACTGATCCTCCCCGGAGAGAATGGTGTACTGGGCCCAGCTGTAATGACTGAGCAGCATGAAGTTGCCCATCGTCCGGGCCAGCTCCGGCGTAAATAAGGGCTTGAAATAGCCCTCTTTTACCAGCTGCTCCAGTCCCTGTAGAAAATTCTGCCTGATGATGTCGGAGCTGAAGAACTCGTTCTGCTTCAATTCTTCATCCGCCATAAAATGGCCGATATTCTGGAAGTAAAAGGAGTAATCCACCACGGAGCGCAGAAGGTTCCGGATGAGGGTGTCCATGTCGGAGAGGGTGTGCACCTCAATGGTGTAGAGCCCCGGATTGCGGCTCAGACTCAGCAGGGTGAGCAGAATATCCGTTTTGCGGGGGAAATGGTAGGTCAGGTTGCCCACACTGATGCCCACGGCGCGGGCAATGTCCCGCATGGACACGGCCTCGTAGCCCTGCTGGTTGAAGAGCTGTTTGGCGGTTTGCAGGATCTCATCCTTGATGTTGGATTTCATTTTACGTCACCTTGACAGCAGAAAAATTGTATGATAGTGTTTTAGTACGATTGTACTAAAACAAAGGAGGGATGCGCCGTGGAGAACAATATGACCACCGGCCCCATTCGCAGACAGATCGTGCTGTTTACGATCCCGATCATGCTGAGCATTCTGCTTCAGCAGCTTTACAATATGGTGGATACCATCATCGTCGGCAATTTTGTCGGTGAGAATGCGCTGGCATCCGTGGGCACCAGCACGCCGGTGACGGCGCTGTTCATCGCTGTAGCCACCGGTATGTCCACCGGGTGCTCCATTATCATATCACAGATGTTCGGAGCGAAGCAAACGGAAAACATCAAGCGGGCAGTGGCCACCGGCCTGATCCTGAACGGGGTGCTGGGCATGGTCTTTACCGCTGTTGCCTATGTGTTCGCTGGGGCCATCTTCTCCACTGTGCTCAATCTGGACGCGGCACTGCTGGCGGACGCGGTGAAATACTTCCATATTTACTGCCTGGGCCTGCTGTTCCAGTTCCTCTACAATGCGGCGGCGGCCATTCTCCGCTCCGTAGGCGATTCCAGGGCCAGCCTTTACTTTCTGCTGGCCTCTTCGGTCACGAATATTATCCTTGATCTGGTATTTATCATCTGCTTCCGCATGGGTGTGGCCGGTGCAGCGCTGGCCACTGTCCTCTCCCAGGCGCTGGCCTGTGTGCTCAGTCTGGTCTATATGCATCAGAAGTATGAGCTCTTCCGGCTTGCCCCCTCGGAGCTGCGCTTTGACCGGGAGATGGGGGTGCTGGCGCTGAAGTTGGGTATTCCCGCCGCTCTCCAGCAGTGCGTAGTGTCGCTGGGCCAGCTGGCCGTCCAGCGGCTGGTCAACACTTTCGGCATGACCTCCGGCTACACCGCCGCCACCCGGCTGGAGAACATCGTCCTCATCCCGGTGTTTGGCCTGAACGCAGGCATGGCCACCTTTGCGGGGCAGAATATCGGAGCCAGACGGGAGGACCGGGTGTCCAAGGGCCTTTGGAATACCCTGGTCATCGGCCTTGCCTGCTGTGCCGCGCTGGGGCTGGTGTGTTTTCTGTTTGCCCCGGAACTGGTGGGCCTGTTCGGCGTCAGCGGCTTCGGTTTGACGGTGGGGAGCGGCTATATCCGCTTCTGCGCCCCCTGTTACCTAATCTTCTGTGCCTATATGATCACCAATGCCGTCCTTCAGGGAACCGGCGATGTGAACTTTACCATGTTCAACTCTCTGTCCGGTCTGGCTATCCGCTGCATTTTCGCCTATACGCTGGCCTTCTTCACGCCGCTGTCCTACACGGCGCTGTGGATCAGTGTGCCCATCAGCTGGGTCTATTCGTTGGTGCTGTCCATCGTCCGGTACAAGGGCCGGAAGTGGCTGGCCAAGGTGATCGTCAAATAAAAGAAGAGGCTCGGAGTGCCGAGCCTCTTCTTCTTTTAGGTCATTGCTTTTTTGCGTCGGCCTTGGCCTGGAATTTTTCGTTCTCCACCAGAAAACGCTCGTGGGTGCCCTTGCCGACCAGGCCCTTCTCGTCGTAGACCTCGGCATTGAACACCAGTCGGCGCCGGTCCACCTCGACCAGTTCGGTTTTGGCGGTGACGGCCATCCCCACCGGAGTGGCGGACAGGTGCTGGATATTCAGGGACGTGCCCACGCTGCCCCAGCCGGGCTCCAGCTCGCTTTCGATGCTGGTGTAGGCGGTCTGCTCAATGAGGGCGATCATGGCGGGGGTGGCGAACACGTCCAGTGTGCCGCTGCCCATGGTTTTGGCGGTGTTGGCATTAGTGACGGTCAGGCTCTTTTCGGCCTTGATTCCGGGTTGAAGCATAGGAAAGATCCTCCATATTCTATTGGGTTAGTGCCATTTTACCACAGGTTTACCTATCCGTCTATCAAAAATCGGGACTGCTGAGTGCAGTCCCGATTTTTGATAGAAAACTTAGATCCTGGACAGCGCGGCCTCGTCAGCGACGAGGGTGAAGTCCTTGTGGAGCTGGAGAATGGAGGCGGGCACCTGAGGGGTGACGGGGCCGAAGAAGGCCTGCTTCACGATCTCGGCCTTGCTCTCGCCGGAGACGACCATGACCACGCGCTCGGCCTGCATGATGTCGCAGATGCCCATGGTGTAGGCGAAGCGGGGCACGTCCTCTTCCTTCTCGAAGAAGCGCTTGTTGGCCTGAATGGTGGCGTCGGTCAGGGCGACCTTGTGGGTGCCCTTGGTGAAGTGGTCGTCGGGCTCGTTGAAGCCGATGTGGCCGTTGGGGCCGAGGCCCAGCAGCTGCAGGTCGATGCCGCCCAGGGAGCGGATGATCTCGTCATAGCGGCCGCACTCCTCCTCGGCGTTGGGATTCACGCCGCAGGGCACGTTGGTGTTGGCCAGATCAATGTTGATGTGGTCAAAGAAGTTGCTGCGCATAAAGTAAATGTAGCTCTGGTCGCTGGAGTAATCCAGACCCACATACTCGTCCAGATTGACGCTCTTGACGCGGCTGAAGTCGATGTCGCCTTTTTGGTACCACTCGATCAGTTGCTTGTAGGTGCCGATGGGGCTGGAGCCGGTGGCCAGGCCCAGCACGCAGTCGGGCTTCAGAATGACCTGAGCGGAGATGATGTTGGCGGCCTGACGGCTCATGTGGTCGTAATCACGGGCAGAGATGATCCTCATTTTTCATATCCTTCTTTCTCAATCGGTCAGGCGGTCAGGAGATGCGCTGACCGTCAATGAACACGGCTTTCAGGTTGAGCTGGCTGTCCAGCAGCACCAGATCGGCGCAGCAGCCTACGGCCAGACGGCCGATGTCGCTGCGGCGGATGACCTTGGCGGGCGCTTCCGTGGCGGCATAGACGGCGGCCTCCAGCGGCACGCCGAAGGAGACGCTGCGGCGCAGGCCGTCCATCAGGTGGATGGAGGAGCCGGCCAGTGTGTCGGTGCCGGTCAGGGTAGCGCGGCCGTTCTTCATGGTGATGGGCTGGCCGCCGAGGGTGTAGTCGCCGTCGGGCATACCGGCACAGCGCAGGGAGTCGGAGATCAGCACCAGCTTCTCGCCGAACAGTTTGTGGGTCAGCCGGATGACGGAGGGATGGATGTGCAGACCGTCGGTGATGAGCTCCACGCTGGCGCCCGCATCGCAGGCGGCGGCAATGACGCCCGGGGCCCGGTGGAGCAGAGAGGGCATACCGTTGAAGAGATGGGTGGCGTGGGAGGCACCGGCCTGATAGGCGGCCATGGCGGTGTCATAGTCGGCGGTGGTGTGGCCGATGGACACGGTGCAGGTGCGGCTCACATCCCGGATGAACTCCAGCGCACCGGGCTCCTCGGGGGCGACGGTGACCAGACGGACAATGCCGCCGCTGGCCTCATCGAGGCGGTGGAACATGGCGGCGTCCGGGGCGTGGAGGTTTTCCGCGGCCTGAGCGCCCCGCTTGGCGTAGCATAGAAATGGTCCCTCCAGATTGACGCCTGCCACCTTGGCACCGTCGGCGGGACGGACAAAGTTCCGGATGGTGTGCATGGCCTGAGTGAGCACCGGTTCCTTCAGGGTCATGGTGGTGGGGCACCAGGAGGTGACGCCGCCGGCGGCGTAGTAGCGGGACAGAACAGGCATACCCTCCGGCTTGCCGTCGCTGGCGTCCTCGCCCATGGCGGCGTGGGTGTGGATGTCGATGAGGCCGGGGATCAGGTAGCGGCCCTCGGCGTCCAGTGCATCCTCGGTGTCCAGACCGGCGCCTACAGCGGTGATCTTGTCGTCAAACTCGATGCCGCCGGGGACAAAGGAGCCATTCTGGAAAATACGGGCATTTTTGATCCGCATGGTGTATGCCTCCTTACTTCTTCAGCTCGGGCAGGCTGGCAGCAGCGGCGGACTGGCCCACGCGGCGGAACTTCTCATCGGGCAGGGTGGGCAGGATCTTGCCGTCCAGCTCGGGGTATTCCTCGTGAAGCACGCGCTTGGCTTCGGCCAGCACAATGTCGCCGCCCTTGCCGCTCATGACGCGGCCCAGCAGCAGGACGTGCTTGCAGGCGTAAAGGTCGTAGTAGTAAGCCAGTGTGTGGCCCAGATAGGTGCCGATGGAGGAGTAAATGTCTGCGGCGGCGGGATCATCCTCGGCCATGCGGGCCTGAACGACCTTCAGCTTCTCGGCGGGGGAGAGGGACTCGTCCAGCTCGATGCCGGCGCGGGGGGCCAGCTTGATGACGGAGTCCTGGGAGAAATACTTGACGCCGCAGCCGATGTCGTGGCTCCACTCGTCCTCCATGGCGTTGGGATGGCAGTCCACAGGCACAAAGGCCAGCTCGTTCAGCCAGCCGGTGATGCAGCCATTGGGATCCACATAGCCGACGGCCTCGCTGGTGCCCATGGCGATGCCCAGCACATTGGGCTCACCCAAGCTCATCATGCCGGCCAGAGCGGACACGTCGCCGTCGTTGACGACCTCGAAGGGCACATCGCCGAAGGTGTCGGTGATGGCGCGGATATAGATGTCTTTGACCTTGGCGTCGAACTGATCCTTAGGTACCTTCAGGAACAGGGAGGCGTTCATGGTGCGGTTGTTGATATAAACACCGGCGGAGGAGACGCCCACCGCATCCACTCGGGGCATATGCTCGGCGGCGGACTTCAGCGCGGCGACAATGCCCTCGTAGTGATAGTCGGGGTCGGAGTTCACCTTGGGGAACCAGACGACTTCCTCGGAGTAGACGCTCTCGCCGTCCACCACAGCGGAGACCTTGCGGTCGGAGCCGCCCGCGTCAAAACCGATGCGGCAGCCTTCCAGATGGCCGCCCATCTTCTTGGGGGAGTCCTTGGCCTCGGGCACTTTGTCCACCAGCACGACCTCGAAGGGGTGCTCAAAGACGTTGGCCATGTAATCGAAGTCGAAGTCCTGTTCACCGCCGGCGGAATAAGCCTGCTTCAGGTAGTTGTAGGTGTCCTCGTCACCGGCCACATACACCTTGAAGCCGCCCTTCATCCACAGAATGGTCTTGACAAGACGGTTCACATAGTAGTGGTCGGCCTCAGCCATCTCGGGGGTGCCGTGGATAAAGGTGTGGCAGGCGGCCATCTGACCGTCGGCGCGCTCCACGGCGATGGACACGGGCTTCTTGGCCGTTTTCAGGAAGGCGCGGTTGAACTGCAGGATGGGCATGAACTCCGGGTCCAGCTTGGGCACGTTCTTGACGGCGATCTCGATTCCATATCGATTCATTGTTAAAATACCTCCTCGTTTCAACGCAGCGGGATAAAATGAACTGTGATTTCCAGTGTATCCCAGCACTTGCGCGGATGCTTGCGCTATCATAATACGCAAATTGGCGTTGTTTAGCAAGAGCTAAAATAAAATTATTTTCACAATTGGAGAAAATTTTCAAAGAAAGACCGATTCATGCCCTTCGGTCATTGAAAAAAGATTTCATAGATGGTACAATACCCCCAGAAAAACGGCGCGGAGCGAGTCTGCGCCCGGCTCCGGAGAAAACGGAGTGAATGACGGGTCTGTATACATTATATATAATGCATCTGCCCGCACAGACGAAAGGATGGTTTTGTCATGGATAAGGCGAAATTTCAGGCGACCCACCAGTGGGTGAAGGACGAGCTGAAGCGCAGCGTGGACTTCTGGCTCAAGTATGGCATGGATAAGGAGCACGGCGGCGTGTATACCTGCATCGACCGCAAGGGCAAGATCTATTCCACCGATAAGAGCGTGTGGATGCAGGGCCGGTGCGGCTGGATCTTTGCCTTCCTGTGCACCAACTATGGCAAGCGCGACGAGTGGCTGGAGGCCAGCCGCAGCTGCCTGGACTTCCTGGAGGAGCACTGCGTCAACCACGAGGCGGGCGGACGGCTCTACTTCACCGTCACCGGCGACGGCAGGCCCCTGCGTCAGCGCCGCTACTGCCACTCCGAGAATTTCTACACCATCGCCAACGCGGAGTACTATGCCAACACCGGCGACACCGTCCGCATCGAGCGTGCCCGCCGGGCCTATGAGATGGTGTACAATCTGAACCACGGCCTCATCAAGGACCCCACCGGGCTGGGCCCCAAGACCATTCCCGAGACCCGTCAGAGCCGCGCCTTCGGCGACCCGATGATCTATCTGAATGTCACTGCCGTCATGCGCCGCTGCGATCCGGAGAACAAGGAGCTCTACGATCAGCGCGCCCGTGAGTGCGTGGACGAGATCCTCAAGTATCACTACAAGCCCGAGCTGAAGTGCGTGCTGGAGACCGTCGGTGTGGACGGCTCCCTCCAGACCGACACCACTGCCGGCCGCGTGGTCAACCCCGGCCATGACATCGAGGGCAGCTGGTTCCTGCAGGAACAGGCCAACTACGAGGGTGATCAGGCGCTGAGCGAGACCGCTCAGAACATCTTCCACAACGCCATCAATGCCGGCTGGGAG
>CALEQS010000188.1 GCA_937907975.1 uncultured Clostridia bacterium
AGCTGAAGGTCGCGCAGAACGGTATCCTTCTGTTTTTCTTCCTTCGTCTGAATCGTGGCACCAAAGCCGATGCCCTTGCGGTCCTGACGGCTCTCGATCACCTTTTCAATGCCCGCAAAGGCACCGCCGCAAATGAACAGAATGTTCTTGGTGTTCACTTGAATGAATTCCTGATGGGGGTGCTTGCGGCCTCCCTGAGGCGGCACATTCGCCACAGTGCCTTCAAGGATCTTCAGCAGTGCCTGCTGGACGCCCTCGCCGGACACGTCGCGGGTAATAGAAGTGTTTTCGCTCTTGCGGGCGATCTTATCCACCTCGTCGATATAGATGATGCCCCGCTCGGCGCGCTCGATGTCGTAATCAGCGGCCTGAACCAGACGGAGCAGGATATTCTCCACGTCATCGCCCACATAACCGGCCTCGGTCAGGGTGGTGGCATCTGCAATAGCAAAGGGCACATTCAGCACCTTGGCCAGCGTCTGCGCAAACAGCGTTTTGCCGCAGCCCGTGGGGCCGACCAGCAGAATATTGCTCTTTTGAAGTTCCACATCATCGCCGCCGCCGAAGTAGATCCGCTTATAGTGATTGTAAACGGCGACAGAAAGGGCGATCTTCGTGCGCTCCTGACCGATGATATACTGATCCAGCACAGCCCGAATCTCCGCAGGGGTCGGGATCTCCTCGGGGATCTCGTCCTCGATGGACTCCTCCTCAAAATCGTCCGTATCCAGAATGCTGTTGCACAGGGCAATGCACTCATTACAGATATAGACGCCGGGGCCCGCGATCAGCCGGCCAACCTGATCCTGATGCTTTCCACAAAAGGAGCAGCGCAGGCTTTTGGAATTGGTTTCGTCGTTTTTCGCCATGAATATTTTCCTCTTTGAATGAACTGACGAAAGCCAGAGCCGCTCAGCGCAGCCCCGGCGATCGTAAAAAATCAGCGCTGGTAAATGACCTGATCGATCAGGCCGTACTCCTTCGCCTCAGCGGCAGTGAGCCAGTGGTCACGCTCGGTGTCGGCGGCCACCTGCTCCACGCTCTTGCCGGTATTGGCAGCCAGCATTTCGTTCAAGTGACGTTTGATGCGCAGAACATGCTCCACGTCGATCTCCATATCGGTGACCTTGCCCTGCGTACCGGCAGAAGGCTGGTGGATCATGATCTCCGCATTGGGCAGAGCGATGCGCTTGCCCTTGGTGCCGGAAGAGAGCAGGAAGGCTCCCATGCTGGCGGCCATACCGATGCAGATGGTAGAAACATCGCACTTGATGTACTGCATCGTGTCATAGATGGCCATGCCGGCCGTCACAGAGCCGCCGGGGCTGTTGATATAGAACTGGATGTCCTTGTCGGGATCCTGTGCCTCCAGATAGAGAAGCTGGGCCACCACAAGGCTGGCGGTCGTATCATTTACTTCCTCAGATAGGAAGATAATGCGGTCATCCAGCAGACGGGAGAAAATGTCGTAGGAGCGCTCGCCCCGGCTGGTCTGCTGAACAACATAAGGAACTAAACTCATATTTGATACTCCTTTTTCATGCGGCTTTCGTGCGGCCGATCCTCGTCCAAACGGGCCGCTAAAAGTATATCCTTCCAGATGGAAGGATATACCTGCGGGAACATTCGATTGCTTGGTTATATGCAATTACTCCGCGTCAGAGACCTCGGCCATCTCCTCGGCGGCAGACGACTCCTCAGCGGGAGCTTCCTCGGCAGCCTTCTTCTTGGTGGTCTTCTTGGCGGTGGTCTTCTTCGCAACAGTCTTCTTGGCGGTCTTCTTCGCGGGAGCCTTCTCCTCCTCAGCAACAGGAGCCACAGCCACAGCGGCATCATAGACCAGCTTGGAGGCCATGTTGCCCTTCAGCTGATGGACGATCTCCTCCTGAGGAACAGCGCTCTTGACAACCTCGACATCCATGTCGTACTGGTCAGCCATGTGCTGATACTCGTTGGCAATCTCCTCCTCGGTGGGCTCCAGCTTCTCAGCCTCGGCCACAGCGCCGAAGATCAGGTCGCCCTGGATCTGACGCAGGGCGGCAACCTTGGCGTTCTCGCGGAACTCAGCGCGGTTGGTGCCCATCATCTGCAGATACTGGTCAAAGGTGAAGCCAGCGCCCTGCATACGGTTCTCATAGTCCTCAATGATGCGGTCAGCCTCATACTCGACCATGGTCTCAGGAATATCCATCTTGCTGGTCTCGATCAGCTTGGTAAGAACAGCGTTCTCAAAGTCCTTCTGAGCGGACTCCTCGCGGCGGGGGCGCAGCTTCTTCTCCAGATCAGCCTTCAGCTCATCCAGGGTCTCGAACTCAGAGACGTCCTTGGCAAACTCGTCGTCCAGAGTGGGAGTCTGGGACTCCTTGACCTCGTGCACCTTGACCTTGAACACGACAGGGGCCCCAGCCAGCTCAGCGGCTCCGTAATCCTCAGGGAAGGTGACGTTGACGTCCTTCTCCTCGCCGGCGGAAACGCCCACCAGCTGATCCTCAAAGCCGGGGATAAAGGAGCCGGAACCCAGCTCCAGGGGATACTGCTCGGCCTTACCGCCCTCGAAGGCGACGCCGTCCTTGAAGCCCTCGAAGTCGACAACAACGGTGTCACCGTTCTGGGCGGGGCGCTCCACAACGACCTGACGGGTAGCGCGGGAGATCAGGGGCTTCATCTCGTTGTCGATGTCCTCGGCGGTGATGGTCACCTCAGCCTTGGGGGCCTCGATGCCCTTGTACTCGCCCAGCACGGGCACGGGACGCAGGCCGATGGTAGCCTCGAAGGTAAAGCCATCCTTGCCCAGCTCCTTCATATCGACAGAGGGATAACCCACCATGTCCAGACCAGCTTCCTTGATGGCCTCGGTCAGCACGACGGGATACAGGTCGTTGACGGCATCCTCATAGAACACGTCAGCGCCATACATCTGCTCCACCAGCTTGCGGGGGGCATGGCCCTTCCGGAAGCCAGGCAGAGAGATCACACCTTTATTTTTGCGATAGACCTTCTCAATGGCGTCGTTGAACTCGTCAGCACCCACCTCGATGGTCAGAACAGCAGTGTTCTTTTCTTTCTTTTCCACGTTCTTCAGATTCATTGGCTTCTTCCTCCTAGATGCCCCGAAGGGCAAAATATACATGATGCATAATATCGTGGCTTATTCTAACAGAATAAAACAAGAAATACCAGTCTTTTTTTCAGGATTCACAAATTTTTAACGGGTGGAACCCCAAATAGTCCCCGGCGATCAGGTGATAATCCACGCTGCCGTGCATTCCCTCCAGCGCAAGCCGGTGGCTCCCGCCGTGAAGATGTCCGTAATAACAGGCCTTCACCTGATACTGCTCCAGCAGATTTAAGATCTCCGGGCAGCTGTACCCCTGATAGAGCGGCGGATAGTGGAGGAACACCAGTTTCGGCTTCTCTCCTGCCGCTTTCAGCGATGTCTCCAGCCGCAGCAGCTCCCGGTTGAATACCTTCTGGTTATGGCCGTTCTTGTCTTCGTCCAGAAACCAGCCCCGGGTGCCGCAGAGGGCATAACCGCCGTAGTCATAGCAGTTATTGTGGAGCAGGTTCAGCGTTTTGAAGCCGCGCTCTTCCCAGAAGCGGTAGGTCTTGTTGGCCGTTGTCCACCAATAGTCGTGATTTCCCTTGACGATCAGCTTGCGGCCGGGAAACGCGTCAAGGAAGGCAAAGTCCTCAGTGGACTCCTCCAGGCTCATGCCCCACGAGATGTCTCCGGCCAGGACAATGGTGTCCTCATCCCGAAGAATGCTGAGTCCCTCCCGGAGTTTGTCAACGTAGCCGTTCCACGCACCGCCAAAGATGTCCATGGGCTTCTGCGAACGGAAGGACAGATGGGGATCTCCTAATACATAGAGGGCCATATCAGCTCAGGAAGCCGAGCACCGCCTGCTCCATGTTCTCCTTCTCCACGCACTGGTCAAAGCGGGGCGTCTTGGTTTTCAGCGCCGCCAGAGGTGCGGGGGCAGGGATGCCGCTGACTTCAGCAAGCTGGTCCAGCAGAGCCACACCGCTCTTGACATCGTTTACGCCGATGGCCTTCAGCACGGCATCGCCGAACTTGAAGGGGCTGGCAGTAGAGGCCACAACAGCGACGGTATTGTCGCCGGTCTCCTTCCGATACTGCTCCAGCACATGGAAGGCCACGGCGGAGTGGGTGTCGATCAGATAGTGCTTCTCCTTCCACATCTTACCGATGGTCTCCTCCGTCTCATTCTCGGAAGTGAACCCAGCGGCAAACTGGTCGCGGATCTGTGCCTTGATGGCATCATCGACCTCATAGCGACCAGACGCATTCAGCTGAGACATATAATCAGCCACCAGCTTGTCATCCTCGCCGGAGAAGGCATAGAGCAGACGCTCCAGATTGCTGGAGATCAAAATGTCCATAGAGGGAGACACCGTGGTGTAGAAGGGACGGTTGCGGTCATAAGTGCCAGTCTTGAGGAAGTCGGTCAACACGTTGTTGCTGTTGGACGCGCAGATCAGCTTATTGACGGGCACGCCCATGCGCTTTGCATAGTAAGCGGCCAGAATGTTGCCGAAGTTGCCGGTGGGCACGCAGATGTTGATGGGGTCCCCCTCCTTGATGGCACCGGCCTTCAGCAGGTCGGCATAAGAGGAGACATAGTAGACCACCTGCGGCAGGACGCGGCCCCAGTTGATGGAGTTGGCAGAGGAGAAGAAATAGCCCCGCTCATTCAGCGTCTCGCGCAGCTTCTCTTCGGAAAACAGCTTCTTCACGCCGGTCTGGGCATCGTCAAAGTTGCCCACCACGGCGCAGACACCCACGTTGTCACCCTCCTGAGTGCGCATCTGGAGCTCCTGGATCTCGGACACGCCGTCCTTGGGATAGAACACCATGATACGGGTATGGGGCACATCCTTGAAGCCCTCCAGTGCGCCCTTGCCGGTATCGCCGGAGGTGGCCACCAGAATGCAGACAGTGCGTTCTTCCTCGTTCTTCACCAGAGAGGCGGAGAGCAGATGGGGCAGCATCTGCAACGCCATATCCTTAAACGCGCAGGTGGGGCCGTGCCACAGCTCAAGGCAGTAGGTGGCGTCATCCACCTTGCGCAAGGGAGCGACAGCAGGCGTATCAAACTTATCCGGGCCGTAGGCACGCTCGGCAAAGCCGGTGAGTTCCTCCTGGGTAAAGCCATCCAGATAGAAGCCCATCACATAGGCCGCCCGCTGCTGATAGGTCATGTCTTTCAGTTTATCCATCGCGCCAGCGGGAAGCTGCGGAATGGTTTCGGGAACGAACAGGCCGCCGTCCCGGGAGAGCCCCTGGGCGATTGCCTGAGCGGGGGTGAATCGAAGTGTTTTGTCTCTTGTGCTCAGATAGTACATACTGCTCTCACTGTCCTCATCAGATTATTAAAATAAAGGTCCTGAAGCAAATCCTCAGAGTAATTTGCACGCAGGAGGTATTCGTAGAAGTCCAGCCAGCTCCAGTTCCCGGCAAAGCCCGCCAGAAGGCGGTCGCAGCCATCCCAGTCACCGCCCAGCGCCACGGTCTTCTCCCCACCGAGGGCGAGGAAATGATCCAGATGGCGGCGCAGATCATCCATGGTGACGCTGCCTTCGCCGAGAAACGCGGCATAGCAATTCAACCCCACGATACCATTCTTCTTTATTATCGCAGTAAATTGTTCATCGGTCAAGTTTCTTGTATGAAAAAACACACTTCTACTATTGGAATGGCTGGCAATGATGGGCCCATTTGTGCATTCAGCCAAATCCCAGAAGCCCGCATCGGACAGATGGGACGCATCAGGCAGTATTCCGAGCTGTTCCATGTGCCGGACGAAGGTCCTTCCCTGTCCGCTGAGTCCCCGCTCCGGCTCGTCGCAGTGACTGCCGGAAAGGGCGTTTGCATGGTTCCAGGTCAGGTTGACAAAGCGCACGCCCTGCGCATAAGCCCAGTCCAGCTTTTCCACCGCGCAGTTCAACAGCTCCGCCCCCTCTACCGAGAGAAATGCGGCCAACTTTCCATCTGCGAATGCCTGCTCCGCCTGAACGGCATTGGTGCAGGGGGCGGCGCGGTCTTGATTGCGTTCACATTCCCGGTGGAACACGGCCATCTGCCGCTCCGCCGCCCGGGCCGCTCCGGGCAGTGCGGAATCGTAGAACGCAGCAAAGATCTGCGCCTTTGGGCCGTCGAAGCGTGAGAGCTTCTCCAGATCCCACTGGCCGGTGTGCCGCTCCAGATGAGCGCCGGGCAGGTAAGTCATGCGGCTGAGCGTATCGCAGTGGGCATCAAAATAGGGGATCTTCATTGCGCACCTCCTCACCAGAATGCGTGCTCATAGTAGCGGATCTCCGGCTTGGCCGTCTGCATTCCATCCGGCGCATAGACCTCCGCCACATCGAAACGGCAGTAATGCTCGCCGTACTCCGGGCGCTGGGCGAGAAAATGCCGCGCCGCCAGCAGGATGCGCCGCTGTTTGGCGGAAGTCACCTGCTCCCGGGCCTCGGCAAAGCGGGCATTTCGGCGCAGCTTGACCTCCACAAAGACCAGTTCCCGCCCCTTCTGGGCGATCAGGTCGATCTCTCCCATCCGGCAGCGGTAGCCTGCCGCCAAAAGCCGATACCCCTTCTGATGCAGGTAGCCCGCCGCCTGTTTTTCGCCCCAGCGGCCGAGGAGCGCTGCATCGCTGCTCATAGCTTTTTCAGGAAGGTCAGACGGTGGATCGGGCAGGGTCCGTATTTGTGCAGCATCTCATAGTGCAGCTTTGTGCCATAGCCCTTGTGCTGCTCAAAGTGATACTCCGGGTAGCGCTCCGCCATCTCCAGCATATAGTGGTCACGGCTCACCTTGGCCAGAATAGAGGCCGCCGAAATGGAGGCAGACAGGCTGTCACCATGGACGACCATGCGGTTTGGGATCGTGATGCCCTTATTGCGGTTGCCGTCGATCAGCGCGAAATCAGGAGCGAGATCCAGCTGGTGGATGGCCAGGTCCATGGCCTTCATGCGGGCATTCAGGATATTGATCTCGTCGATCTCCCGCTCCCCCACACTGGCCACAGCCCAGGCCACTGCCTGCTCTTTGATCTGGTCGAAGAGCACCTCACGGCGCTTGGGTGTCACCTTTTTGGAGTCATTCAGCCACGGAAGATCAAAATCATCCGGCAGAATGACTGCGGCGGCATAGACCGGCCCGGCCAGCGGGCCGGCACCCGCCTCATCTGCGCCGCAGACCACGGCATAGCCCTGTGCCTGCGCCTCGTGCTCCAGCGACAAATACTCCGCATTGGTCATGGTTTATGCCTCCTCTGGCTGCTCCAGCGTGAACCGGCCCAGCTTGCAGGAACGGTATTCCTCCAGCAGAACACGGCTCATGCGCTCCAGGTTGACCTCGCCGCCGGAGATCAGGAAGCCGCGCCTGCGGCCGGCGGCCTCCAGCAGTTCCCAGCCCTGCGCTCCCTCGGGCAGGTCAATCTTATAGCGGGCCTTGATGGCATCGGGATAATGGGCCGCCAGAAGGGCCATCAGGCTGCTGGCCAGTTCCTCAATATCCATAATATCGTCCTTCACTGCGCCGGTGTAGGCCAGATTCAGGCCGATAGACTGATCCTCAAATTTGGGCCAGAGGATACCGGGAGTATCCAGCAGCTCCATGCCGCTGTCCACCGCCACCCACTGCTTGCCGCGGGTGACGCCGGGGCGGTTCTGCGCGATGACAGACTTTCGCTTGGCCACCTTATTGATAAAGGTGGATTTACCCACATTGGGCACGCCGACCACCATGGCCCGCACCTTGCGGCCCACCTGGCCCTTGGCAGCCCATGCGGCGATCTGCTCCTTCAGCAGCGCACGCACTGCCGGGGAAAACTGGCTGACGCCCTTACCGGAGTTGGCATCTGTCTCCAGCACAGCCCAGCCCTTTGCCTTGAAATAGGCACTCCACGCCTTGTTGCCGGCTGGGTCCGCCTGATCTGCCCGGTTCAGAATGATAATGCGGGGCTTGGCACCCACCAACTCGTCAATATCCGGATTCCGGCTGGAGATCGGAATGCGGGCATCTACGATCTCCGCCACCACGTCCACCAGCTTCAGATTTTCCGCGATCATGCGGCGCGTTTTGGCCATATGGCCGGGATACCACTGTACGTTCATCGTCTAGGTCACCTGCCTGTAAATGAAATAATAATAAAATGAGTCCAAATACGCAAAAAGGAGCGGTTTCCCGCTCCCATTTTTGCACTGAAGGAATTACAGCTTCTCCTGGACCTTGGCTGCCTTGCCGACGCGGCCGCGCAGGTAATACAGCTTGGCACGACGAACCTTGCCCTTGCGGACAGTCTCGACCTTGACCACGTTGGGGCTGTTGACGGGGAAAACCTTCTCCACGCCCACGCCATAGGAGATACGACGGACGGTGAAGGTCTCAGCCACGCCGCCATGCTTCTTGGCGATGACAGTACCCTCGAAGATCTGGATACGCTCTTTGGAACCTTCCTTGATCTTGATGTGCACACGGACGGTGCTGCCGACCTCGATCACGGGGGCTTCGCTCTTGACGTTCTGCGCGTCAAGGACATCGATCAGATTGCTCATTGAAATTTCCTCCTGTTTTATAGGTGTTCGTGCGTAGTTCTTAAAAAAGCGCAGAGGACCACCCTTTATTAACTTGGGTATTATAGCACGCCTTCGGCAGGAAGGCAAGCAGAATTATCGAAAAACTTCAAAATTTGTGTCCAGGACTTCATTGCGTCCGCACTCCACGAAATCAGGCTGAAAGTGCGGGCAATGTTCCTTGGCCGTGGTGACCAGCAGCTCCGGATTCAGGCCCGGGTTCTGCGCTGCCAGCACCGCACGGAGCACAAGCGTGTGCTCATCCTCCTGCGTCAGTTCCATGGAGTGGATCAGCGGGATGAGATCCAGCTCTGTATAACCTTTCTTCGACTTTTTGGAGGGCTTCTGGATCACCAGACTGTCCGTATCATAGAGGTGCAGGAACTCCTGCCGTGCTCCATCCGGCACGCCGTTATCAAAGGTATAGATGCACTTCCAATCCAGCCAGCCGATCTGTTTGACCGGCACCTGAGCCTCATAACACTCCAGCACCTCGATGCCCTCAGGCAGAACGGCGTTGAGCCGGGCCGGCACCTCAGTCAGCGGAATATCATCCAGCAGCTCAAACTCCAAGATCTCACATCGGCTGGAAAACCCCAGCGAAAGGGGCAGAGCAATGGAGACGAACGTGTGCTGATTAAAGCCCTCGGTCTGCTTGGCATTAAGGCCCGCCCGCAGGAACGTCCGGGGGAAGGTGCGCATCAGATCCAGATGGGAGATATAGACAGCTCGTCCGGTCTTGGCAAAGAGCAGACGGTGCTTATGCATACGTGCCATGTTACGCCTCTCCCCTTTCCGCCCGCTCGCGGCGGGTCAACGCCTCATCGCATTTGCCGCACTCCAGCAGCCTGTCCGCGCCGCAGCCCATGCACTGCACCCGACAGTCCGGCGTGATCACGCTCTTATAGGCCTGCTCACGCTCCCGCCAGAAGTAGGCCGGCCGCACACCGACGGAGATATGGCTCCACGGCAGGACTTCGTCCTTGGTGCGCTCCCGGGTAGCGTAGAAATCAGGCTCCACGCCGCAGGTGCGGCAGGCATTCAGCCAGCGGTCCAAATCAAAGTATTCGCTCCAGGAGTCGAACTTTGCGCCCTGACGCCACGCCTCCTCAATGACCGGGGCCAGACGCCGGTCTCCCCGGGCGAACACTGCCTCCAGATAGGAGGTGTCCGGGTCATGCCAGT
>CALEQS010000189.1 GCA_937907975.1 uncultured Clostridia bacterium
GTCATCAAGGCCCGCACTGGCAATTTCGAGTTTGTCAAGGGCGACAACATGAACGGCCACATTAACACCGGCGGCTTCTTCTACGGCCCCGGCTGGGGTGAGGGTCACAAGAAGCTGAACTGCTCCCTGATCGTCACCGACCTGCCCGATTACGGCCGCTTTGTCTCCGAGCATCGTCCTCCCAATGTGTTCGTGGCTCAGACCACTCCCATGGACGAGAACGGCAAGTTCCAGATCAGCCTGTGCATGATGTGGGAGCCCGAGACCTTCGCCGCCGTGATGGCCCAGCCCGACCACCGCATCATTCTGGAGGTCAACCCCCAGCAGGTGCACGTCAAGGGCGGACTGGAGATCGACATCAACGACGTCACCTGCCTCTATGAGGTGGATGAGCCTTTGACCGAGATCCCCGCCATGGAGGCCACCGAGGTGGAGGACACCATCGGCGGTCTGGTCAGCGAACTGGTCCACGACGGCGACACCATTCAGCTGGGCATTGGCTCTCTGCCTGACGCCGTGGCCCACCACCTGATGGACAAGCGCGACTTGGGCCTGCACACCGAGATGTTCACCTCCTCCATGGGCGAGATGATCCGCCGGGGCGTCATCACCGGTGAGCGCAAGAACTACTACAAGGGCGTCCATGTGGGCTCCTTCGCCGGCGGCGACCGCGCCCTGTATGAGACCATGCAGAACACGCCCACCCTGCGCATCGTGCCCGGCAGCTACGGCGTGAACCCCATGACCATCATGCAGAATGACAACATGGTCTCCATCAACACCATTCTGGAGATGGACCTGACCGGCCAGGTGTGCTCCGAGTCCATCGGCCCCCGTCAGTTCTCCGGTTCCGGCGGCGGCTTCTGCTTCGCCTACGGCGCGCTGCACTCCAAAGGCGGCCGCGGCATTCTGGCCTTCGCCTCCCGCAGCAAGAAGGGCATCCCGAAGATCAAGCCCATGCTGACCCAGGGCGCTGTGGTCACCATCCCCCGCAACTATGTGGACTATATCGTCACCGAGTACGGCGTGGCCCACCTGCGCGGATGCAGCGTCAAGGAGCGCACCGAGAAGCTGATCTCCATCGCCCATCCCGACGACCGCGCCGAGCTGCGCCGCGAAGCCGAGAAGCTGTTCTATATCTGATTGTAATTTCGGCAGAATTATTGTATGCTTGTACCTGCCGGCGCATTGCGCCGGCAGGTATTTTGCTTGAATGGGACGGCTGGGGGCGAGGGTCTGCACAGACTATCAAAGGCTTCCCCCTGAGGAGTGAGCCCAAAACAGGAATACGCCAGCGGCGCATTCCCGGGCGAGTGCTGTAACCGCTGAAGGCGCTCCAAAGAAAAGGCTGTCGCCGTAGGCGACTGATGAGGGGGCAGGTTTAGGATAGCCTTTCAGTCGTCGCCACCTCATCCGGCCTTTCGGGCCACCTTCCCCTCAAGGGGAAGACTTGCAAAGTCTGTAATTATGCCAAGGTATATCCCCCCACAAAGGACTTGATCTTATGCTGTTCGAAACCCATGCACACTATGACACCGACCGCTTTGATGAGGACCGCGCGGAGGTCCTGAACGCCCTGCCCGCCGCCGGGGTCGGCTGGGTGGTGGACCCCGGCTGTGACCTGCCCTCCAGCCGGAAGGCGGTGGAGCTGGCCCGCCGGTATCCCCATGTCTACGCCGCCGTGGGCTTCCAGCCCGAGGAGTGCGCCGGCTACACCGACGCCGATCTGGCACAGATCCGGGCACTGGCCCAATCGGAGCCGAAGGTGGTGGCCATCGGCGAGATCGGACTGGACTACTACTGGCCGGAAAACCCGGACCGGGAGCTGCAGAAGAAATGCTTCCGGGATCACATGGCGCTGGCCCAGGAGCTCGGTCTGCCTGTTATCGTCCATGACCGGGAGGCCCACCAGGATGCCATGGCCATCGTCCGGGAGTTTCCACAGGTGCGGGGCGTGTTCCACTGCTATTCCGGCGCGGTGGAGGACGCAAAGATGCTGGTGCGGCTGGGCTGGAGCTTGAGCTTCACCGGGGTCATCACATTTAAAAACGCCCGGAAGGCACCGGAGGTCATCGCCGCCCTGCCGGAGGACCGCATCATGATCGAGACGGACTCCCCCTATCTGGCCCCCGTGCCCAACCGGGGCAAGCGCAACGACAGCCGCAACCTCATCTATATCCGGGACAAGATCGCCGAGATCCGCGGCACCACCCCGGAACACGTCGAGGAGTTCACCACCCGCAATGCCCTGCGGTTCTTCGGGCTGGAGGGCTGAGTGCTCCGGTGAGCAAATGGGGGGTGTGGAAATAAAGACAACCCCCAATTTATAAAACTGAACAAAGTAAAGCACTCCAACACCCGGGTGCTCAAATCCTGTCTCTGTGCACCTTCCGTTTCCTCTTGAAATGTGATACGATAACTATAATTACGAATTTCAATGAAAAGAGGGACTTTCCGATGCTTGCCGGCAGACAGTATTTTACCCGGGCGGAACAGGCCTATGACCGGGCGGTGGCACTCATCCGTTCGCTGGATGAGACGTTCCAGTCCGACGCCTTCCGGGATGATCCCGGGGAACGGTATGACTCCACTGTAACACTCTATCAGTTCGACGTTATTTTGCAGGCGATCCTTTTGCAGATGGCCCTGAGCGACGGCGTGTTCCACCGTATGGAGCGGCGGCTCATCGACCGGATCACCCGCTACGGCGACCTGCTGGTTTATCTGCGCAAGGCCACAGATGGGGCACTGACGCTGAGCTGGGAGAAGATAGACGGGCTGAGCGCGGAGACAAAGCAGGAACTGTCCCAGCGTCTGCCCGGCATTCTGGAACGCACCTGCAACAGTTTTGTTCATCCGCTGGCTGTGGCGGACGGCATGGTGGACTCCGTCGACTTTCTGGAAAAGCTGGAGAATGAGCTGCAGGAGATCGCCCTGAGTCTGAGCAATATCGACGGCGTACGCCGAGAGTCAGAGCGCTCTGCCTACCTTGAAATGCTGGAGCACCTGCTCACCCGGCGATGGAAGCAGATGAAAGCGGTCAGTCTGGAGCAGGAGGCGTGAAAGACGGCCGGCCTCAGAGGGAGCGGGTCGCTTTTGCGGCGTTTTTTCTACGGACTGGGAATGCAAGAAAACCTTAATAAATTCCCTCTGCCCCGGCCTTGCTTTCCAACTCTGGAGTGGGCTATAATAGAATTATTAAGATTGTCGAAAAAGAGCGAGGGGCCCGCCGCGGCGGCGGGGCGTACAAAAGCCTTCCGCAGGGAGAGGCCTTTCGGACTTTTTCCTCACTATATTGAGCTATATCATACACCCACAGCATTCAAGGGAGATACACGAGAGTATATGAAACGATTTTTGAGTCTGGGCCTGACATTGGCCCTGATTTTTTCCATTGCGGCGCTGTCCGGCTGCGGCCAGAAAAGCGACGGTTCTTCGTCGGAGAGCGGCGCTGGTTCCGCCGCCAGCAGCAGTACCAGCTCCAGCGCGGACACCTCCGCCGGAGAGGGGAAGAAGCCCACGATCTCCGGCGGTGCCGCGCAGGCATCCGGTTCCGGTGACAGCACAGGCACTGCAGATGCCAACGGCGATGCGGACGCTGCAGCACTCACCACCGTCCATACCCAGGAGTACGGCACCTGCACAAACTATGACAGCGATGAGAACAACATCAAGCTGCGCCTGAACTATCCAGACGGCGACATCGACGCGCTGGACAACGCCTTCCTTGATTGGGCCAAGCAGACTGCCGCAGACTACCAGAATGAACAGGGCGGCAGTGACGTGGCCGTGTCTCTGGCCGCCAGCTATGACAGCTTCAATGTCAATGACCGGGTGGTCAGCCTTGTGGGCACCGCCAGCCTGAACCACTCCCACAGCGCCCTGCCCGAGACGAAAATGACCACGTTCAACGCCGACCGGGAGACGGGCAAACTGCTCAATTTCAAAGATCTGCTCAAGGACGGCGGCGAGACCGCCATCCGCCAGCTGTGCGCCGATGCCGGGCTGGATTCCACCCGGACGGACCTCTTCGACAACTGGCTGCTGACCGCCGCCGGACTGCGGCTCTATCTGGACGGGGAGCAGGCCGTTGAGTTCACCTATTCTCAGCTGCGGGGGATGCTGACGGTGCCCAAGCCGCCCCGCAAGATCGACCCCAGCAAGCCCATGATCGCCCTCACCTTTGACGACGGCCCCAGCAAGAATACCGAGCATATTCTGGATCTGCTGGAAGAGTACGACGTACGGGCTACCTTCTTTGTGGTGGGTAACCGGGTCAGCACTTATGCAGACACCGCCAAGCGGGCGGTGGCACTGGGCAATGAGATCGGTATCCACACCTGGGAGCACGCCAAGCTGACGGTGCTCTCCCCCGATGAGATCGCCTCCCAGATCACCCGGACGGCAGATGCGGTGAAGGAGTATGCCGGCGGTACCTGTGCGGCGGTGCGTCCACCCGGCGGCGCCTGTGACGACACGGTCAAGCAGGTGGCCGGTCAGCTGGGTTATATTCTGGTCAACTGGTCCATTGATACGCTGGACTGGAAGACCCGGGATGCGGACAGCACCTATAACGCCATCATGTCCCAAGCTGCGGACGGCGGCATCGTCCTGTGCCACGACCTCTATGAGTCCACGGCCAATGCCATGGACCGGGTCATCCCGGAGCTCATCGACCAGGGCTATCAGCTGGTCACCGTCTCCGAGCTGCTCAGCTATAACACGGGTGGTGTGACCCCCGGCAATCTGTACAGCCAGCGCAAGTGAATCCTTATATGAAAGAAACGCCCCGCCCCGGTCATCTGACGCCAGGGCGGGATCGTGTTTTTGCACCCATGACAATCCTTGCAAATCATGCTACAATAGCGCTATCAACAGCCAAGGAGAAAACTGCAATGTATGATGTGATCCTGTTCGATCTGGACGGCACTCTGACCGATCCCGGGGAGGGCATTACCAATTCAGTGGCCTACGCTCTGCGCAAGTACGGCATCGAGGTGCCCGACCGGCGTGAGCTCTATAAATTCATCGGCCCGCCCCTTTACGAGTCCTTTATGAAGTATTATGGCTTTGACCGCGCGGGCGGTCTGGCGGCGGTGGAGGCATACCGGGAGTATTACCGGGATCGGGGCATCTGGGAGAACCGGGTGTATGACGGTATTCCCGCCCTGCTTGCCGAGTTGAAGGCGGCGGGGAAAACGCTGATGCTTGCTACCTCCAAACCGGAGGAGTTTGCAAACATGATCCTCAATCACTTTGAGCTGAGCCAGTATTTCGACTTCACCGCCGGTTCCACCATGGACTCCGCCCGGGTGGCCAAGGCGGACGTCCTGCAGTACGCGCTGGAGTCGCTGAACATCGCCCCGTCAGAGCGGGTCGTCATGGTGGGGGACCGGGAGCACGACGTGCTGGGGGCCAGAGCCGTGGGCCTTGCCTGCGTGGGCGTTCTGTTCGGCTACGGCGACCGGCCGGAGCTGGAGCGCGCCGGGGCGGCCAGGATCGCCGCCGATGTGCCGGAGCTGCGGGAGATTTTGATGGGGTGAAAGAGCGATGCGGGGGCAAGTGTCTGCCTGATACAAAGCCGAAAGACTTCCGTTCCAAAACTTGGCTCTCCCTTTGGGAGTGAG
>CALEQS010000190.1 GCA_937907975.1 uncultured Clostridia bacterium
ATCGCGGGTTTGAACATCAAGCCCGCCGGAATTTATATTGACGGCACGCTGGGGCGGGCCGGCCACTCCCGGGAGATCGCCCGGCGGCTCACCACCGGCCGGCTCATCTGCATCGACCGGGATCAGGCCGCACTGGACGCCGCCCCGGCCAGACTGGCCGAGTGGATGGACCGTGTCACGCTGGTGCATGGCAACTTCCGCGACCTGGCCGCCGTCATGGACAAGCTGAACCTCCCCGGAGCGGACGGGATGCTCTTTGACCTGGGCGTTTCCTCGCCCCAGCTGGACGATGCCAGCAGGGGATTTTCCTATATGCACGACGCGCCCCTCGATATGCGCATGGATCAGTCCGCACCCCTCACCGCCTACGATGTGGTGAACACCTGGCCCCGGGAGGAGCTGCGGCGCATCCTGTTCCGCTATGGCGAGGAGAAGTGCTCCCCCCAGATCGCCGCGGCCATTGAGCGCCGCCGGGCGGAAAAGCCCATCGAGACGACGCTGGAGCTGGTGGACGTGATCCGCTCTGCCATGCCCGCCTCCGCCCTGCGGGAAAAGCAGCATCCGGCCAAGCGCACGTTTCAGGCCATCCGCATCGCCGTCAACGACGAGCTGAGCGCCATCGACGATCTGCTTCAGGACGCGGTGCCCCGGCTGAACCCCGGCGGACGGCTGTGCGTCATCTCCTTCCACTCGCTGGAGGACCGCATCGTCAAGACCGCTTTCGCGGGCTTCGCCAAGGGCTGCACCTGTCCGCCGGACTTCCCGGTGTGCGTGTGCGGCAAGAAACCGCAGGTGAAGCTCACCCCCAGAAAACCCATCCTGCCCTCCGCCCAGGAGCTGGCAGTCAACCCCCGCGCCCGCAGTGCCAAGCTGCGCGTGGCCGAAAAGATCTGACTTTTGACTATTTTAAGGAGCTGACCCTCACATGGCAGATTCCAGAAAGCGCCGCCCTGCCCAGCGCAAACCCAGCACCTACGGCAACGTGGCGTATAAACTTGATTATTACAGCGATGTAGTGGCCGTTCCGCAGCCCCGGGTCGCGCCGATGCCCCGCACCGCCCCCAAGGCCCAGCCCAAGGCGGATCCGCAGGTCACCACCCGTGTCCGGGAGCGCAGCCGCGTTCGTGTCACCACCCGTCAGCAGCAGGCCGTGGCACCGTTTGCCATCATCGGCTTCCTGGCGGCGGCGGCCATTGCGGTGCTGCTGCTGCTGGGCAATATCCAGCTGAACAGTGTCTATGCCGACAATGTGAAGCTGCAGAAGCAGCTGACCACGCTGGAGACCGAGCACGCCGACCTGACGGCCCAGTTCGAGCTGAAGTTCGATCAGGCCAAGCTGGAAGCGGCGGCCGCCGCCGATGGCACACTGGCCAAGCCGAACAGCAACCAGACTGTCTACATCGACCTGAGTGAGCCGGACAACGCCGTGGTCTATGGCAGCGAGAAGCAGAGCACCGGTGTGGACGGCTTCTTCAAGACCGTCGGCGATCTGTTCTCCTCCGTGGTGGAATACTTCCGCTGATGGAGAATAGACTGAAAAAGCCATAATAAGAGATAGAGAGGGCGTAAGAAAAGGCTGTTTTTCTTACGCCCTTATGGTGCTTTCGGGCCCCGGGTCCAAAACGCGCGTTTTCTTTGATCGAAACAACAGCAGGAAGGAGAAACACCGTGGAAGATAAGCAGAAAGAACGCAGAAACGACAATCTGGCCAACCGCCGCCTGCTCCGCCGGACGCTGATCCTGATGGCGGTCTGCGGCGTGCTGATCTTTATACCGGTGCTGGCAAAGCTGTGGAACCTGCAGATCACCCGGCATGACGAGCTGGAGCAGATGGCAGTCACCCAGCAGACCAGCACTCAGGCCATCACCGCCCACCGGGGCACGATCTACGACACCAACGGCAATGTGTTGGCCATCAGCACCACGGCCTACGACGTCATCATCTCCCCCAAGGCCATCGTGGATCTCCAGACGGAGCTCGACCAGAAGAAGGCGGCGGCCCAGGAGAAAAACGACCCGAAGAACCCCGCCTCCCAGTATGACAAGGATGTGGAGGAGCTGGTGGTCAAGGGCATGGCCGACATCCTCGGCCTGGACGAGGCCGACCTGCGGGAAAAGTGCGCCGACACCAACAGTCAGTACAAGCGCCTTGCCCAGAAGGTGGACGCCGATGTGGAGAAGCAGATCCGCACCTACATCGACGACAACGGCCTGACCGGCTGCATCTACCTCCAGAACAATACCAAGCGCTACTACCCCTACTCCACGCTGGCCAGCCAGATCATCGGTTTCGCCAACGACAACGGCGGCGCCTATGGCCTGGAGGCCACCTTTGACGACGACCTGAGCGGCAAGAACGGCCTGGTGGTCACGGCGAAGAACGCCAAGGGCACCGACCTGCTGAACTTCTTCCAGGATTACTACGACGCCGAGACGGGCAGCAGCCTGCGCCTGACGCTGGACAGCAATATTCAGTCCATGTGTGAGGATGCGCTGAAAAACGCGATCGAAAAGAACGACGTGCAGGACGGCGGCGTGGCCATCGCCATGAGCTGCAAGACCGGCGCGGTCCTCGGCATGGCCAGCCTGCCCAACTACGATCTGAACAACTACGGCACCGTCATTGACGAGACACTGCTGGCGAATCTGGAGAGCTCCGCCCAGGAGTACCTGACCAAGAACCCGGAAAAGACCCAGGAGGAGGCTCAGCAGTGGGCTTACTCCAATGCGGTCAATATCATGTGGCGTAATAAGGCGGTCAACGATACCTACGAGCCCGGCTCCACCTTCAAGACGGTGGTGCTGGCCTCTGCGCTGGAGGAGAAGGCGGTCACGACAAGCGACACCTTCTACTGCACCGGCAAAGTGCAGGTGGCCGACTATGAGATTAAATGCTCCAACAAGAGCGGCCACGGCCTTCAGACACTGGCCGAGGCAGTGGGCCACTCCTGCAACCCGGCCTTCATCGCCATGGGCCAGCGGCTGGGCGCCGATGCCTTCTGGAACTATATGCAGAAGTTCGGCATCGTCGGTGAGGACGGTACCGGCACGGGCACCGGCATCGACCTGCCCGGCGAGAGCAAGAGCATTTTCTGGAGCAAGGACGCCTTCAATATCGTCAACCTGGCCACGGCTTCCTTCGGTCAGCGATTCCAGGTGACACCCATCCAGCTCATCAGCGCGGCCAACGCGGTCATCAACGGCGGTTATTACTATCAGCCCTATGTTGTGGACTCCGTCACTGCGGCGGACGGCACAGTGACCTATTCTGCCGACACCGCCCCGCTGCGCCAGGTGATCAGCAGCTCCACCAGCAAGACCTGCCGTGAGCTGCTGGAGGGCGTTGTGTCCAGCAATATGACTGGTGCCAACGCTTACCGGGCGGGCTACCGCATCGGCGGCAAGACCGGAACCTCCCAGACCCTGAAGGATCTGGACGGCGACGGCACCAATGAGTACATTGTTTCCTTCCTCGGCTTCGCCCCGGCGGACGACCCGGAGGTCGTGGTGCTGGTCATTCTGGACAGCCCGAAGAATGCCGGCGGCATGACGACGCCCAGCGGAGAGTACATCTCCGGCGGCCGTATGGCTGCCCCTGTGGCTGGCGATCTGCTGGTGAATATCCTTGATTATATGAACTATGGCAAACAGTATACTGCCGATGAGATCAGCACTGCCGATGCCATGGTGCCTTACCTCGACCAGTACAACCTGAAAAGCGCCAAGGCAGTCGCCAAGGAAAAAGGCTTTACAGTCAAAGTGGTCGGCAGTGAGGACGACGACGCGGAGGTGAACACTCAGGTGCCCTCCGGCAAGAGTTATATTCCCGCCGGGAGCGAGATCGTGCTCTACACTGGCGACAATACCCCGCCTGACAGCGTTACCATGCCGGATCTGACCGGCATGACGCCGACGCAGGTGCAGGACGCCCTGAGTGAGGTGGGCCTCTACATGAAGGCCACCGGCGCCTCCAAGTATTATGGCTCCTCCACCAAGGCCTATCAGCAGAGCGTTGCGGCGGACACCCAGGTGGCTCCCGGCACTGTTGTCACCGTCTCCTTCAACGATACGTCAGATACAGATAACGACGCCGACGTTATTGGTTAGCCCCCGGCTGTGCGCCGTCTGGGGTGAGGGGGCCAGTGTGACCGCCTGCCTGCTCAGCCAGATCCTGGCCGGGCGGGGGCGGACGGGGCTCGCCGCCCTGACGGGCCGTTATGACGGCACACCGGAACCACTGCTGCGGGCATTGGAGCGGCTGAACTGCCGCAGCCTTGTGGTGGCCCTGCCGGAGACGGCATGCGCACTGGATCGCCGGGCGGACACTGCCGTCCTGCTGAGCTGCGGCACGGGAGAAGCCGCGGAGCGGCTGGCACACGGCTGTGACCGCATGGTGGTCAATCTGGATGACCCGGACGGGGTGCCGGAGCGGAACGATTCCGTTCCGGTCTGGACGATCTCGGAGCGGCGCAGTGAGGCGGATCTCACCGCCCGGAACCTGCGCCTGCTCCCCTACCGTACAGAGTTTGAGGCGGTGAGCGAAACGGACATCTGCCGGCTCAGCGTCCCCCTTCCGGAAGGCCTGGGGCTTTACCCTGGGCTGGCCGCGGCGGCCGCCGCCCTGTCCTTCGGCGTCACGCTGGAGGAGAGCGCCCGGAGACTGCGCCGGGCGGAGCCCGTTCCGGCGGGGATGATCTCCCTGCCAAAGTGCAGTCCCTTCGCCGCCGCAGGATATTTTGACGCGGACGGGGGAGTGGGGGTATAATAAAATAGAGTTTTAGGGCCTGTCCTTGGCTCCCCCTTTGGGGGAGCTGGCGCGAAGCGCCTGAGAGGGCCAATCAGCAGAGGCTTCAGGAAGCCCTCTCAGTCACCTTCGGTGACAGTCTTTTCCGTGGTTCGCCTTCGGCGTTTATCCCACTCGCCCTGAAATATGCCGCTGGCATATTTCTGTTTCGGACTCACTCCCAAAGGGAGAGCCAAGTTTAAATCTGAGAGATATGCGGGCTTCCCAAAACAAAAAGAGAGGATACAGCAGATATGATTCGAGCGATCATCAGTTTTATTGTGGCCTTCGCCGTGACGGCGCTGGTCGGACGGTTCCTGATCCCGTGGCTCCACGCCCTGAAGGCGGGGCAGACCATCAAGGAGATCGGCCCCAAGTGGCACATGAATAAGCAGGGCACTCCGACGATGGGCGGCATCATGTTTATCGTGGGCATTCTCGTTGCCATCTTGGCCGCAGGCTGGCAGGATTTCAAAGCCGGGGACTTCAGCGCCCTCATCGTGTTCGTGTTTGCGCTGGTGTTTGGCATCATTGGCTTTATCGACGACTTCTGCAAGGTGAAGTTCCACAAGAACGAGGGCCTCACCGCCGCCCAGAAGTTCCTGCTCCAGCTGGCGGCGGCCATCGTGTTTGTCGTGCTGCTGCGCTATACCGGCCACATCAGCAACGACCTCTATATCCCCTTCTTCAATGTGACCTTCACCCTGCCCTGGGTGGTCTACATGATCTTCGCAGCCTTTATCATTGTGGGCTGCGTCAACTCCGTCAACCTGACCGACGGCATCGACGGCCTGGCTGCCGGCGTCACCATGCCCGTCATGGTGTTCTTCGTCGCCGCCGCGCTGACCTGGAGCCAGTTCGGCGTGGGTGTGCTGAGCGCCGCCGCCTTCGGTGGACTGTGTGCCTTCCTGATCTACAACTTCCATCCTGCCAAGGTGTTCATGGGCGACACCGGCTCCCTGTTCCTGGGCGGCCTGGTGTGCGGGCTGGCCTTCGCACTGGACATCCCGCTCATCCTGATCCTTGTGGGCCTCATCTATATCTGCGAGACCATGAGCGACATCATTCAGGTCACCTACTTCAAGCTGACCCACGGCAAGCGGATCTTCCGCATGGCTCCTCTGCACCACCACCTGGAGATGGGCGGTTGGAGCGAGGTCAAGCTGTTCACCGTGTTCACCGCCATCACCGCCGTATGCTGCATTCTGGCCTATCTGGGCATTATGAACCGGTTCCCAGTGTGATGCGTTATCAGGCTTCTCCCTGGGAGGGGAGCTGTCTGCGAAGCAGATTGATGAGGGGGCAGGCTCAGAATAGCATTCCGTTCGCTGCCACCTCATCCGCCTCACTGCGTTCGGCACCTTTGCTGTGGAGCGCCTACGGCGTTCATCCCACTCGCCCTGAAATATGCCACAGGCATATTTCTATTTCGTGCTCACCCCTCAAGGGGAAGGCTGAACTCTTGATCCCTGAAAGGAGGGAGGAATATGGTGCGCACTGCAAAACGCGATCTGACCCGACAGCAGCAGCTGGCCCGGGGGCCGGTGGATCTGCCCTATCTGGGGCTTGTGCTGATCCTGCTGGGCATCGGCCTTGTCATGCTGCTGTCATCCTCCTCGTATGTGGCGTCCATTGAGAAGACCTCCAATTATGACGGCGCATATTACTTCAAGCGTCAGGCCGCCTTTGCGGCCATGGGGCTTGTGGTCATGTACTTTGTCTCGAAATTCGACTATCAGCGCCTGCGCGGCATATCGGTCTTTGTGCTGGGCCTTGCCATTTTACTGCTGATCGCCGTGCTGATCCCCCATGTGGGCGTCACCCATAACAACGCCACACGCTGGCTGAAGATCGGCGTGGAGTTCCAGCCCTCGGAGGTGGCCAAGATCGGTGTGGTGCTGTTCTTTGCCGCCCGGCTGAGCAAGCGGGAGCAGTATAAGACCAAACCCTCGAAAAACCGATACAGCAAGCCGGTGGAGAAGATCCGCCGCTTCTGGTACTGGTCCGAGCTCAATGAGCTGTGGCCGCTCATCCTGATCCTGCTGGTGGTGGCCCTCCTGCTGATCCGGGAGCCCCACCTGTCCGCCACCATCCTGATCTTTGCCGCCGCGGCCGCCATTCTGTTTGCCGCCGGCGTCAAGCTGTTCTGGTTCGTGTTGGGCGGCGGACTGGGCGCGTTCGGCGTCTGGTTTCTGCTGGTGGTCATCGGTTACAACGGCAGCCGTATTGAAATGTGGAAAAATCCCTGGGCAGATCCTGGCGACAAGGGCTATCAGATCGTCCAGTCCCTCTACGCCGTGGCCTCCGGCGGCCTGAGCGGCCTCGGCTTCGGCATGAGCCGCCAGAAGTTCGCCTACCTGCCCGAGGAGCAGAACGACTACATCTTCTCCATCGTCTGCGAGGAGATGGGCTTCATCGGTGCGGCCATCATCATCGCTCTGTTCGCCTTGCTGGTCATCCGGGGCTATTGGCTGGCTCTCCACGCCCGCGACCGCTTCGGCGCACTGACCATCGTGGGTATCACCACCCTGATGGCGGTGCAGGTGTTCCTGAACATCGCCGTTGTCACCAACCTGATCCCCTCCACCGGCATCGCCCTGCCCTTCTTCAGCTACGGCGGTACGGCACTGGTCATCCAGCTGGCGGAGATGGGTATCGTGCTGAGTATTTCGCGCCAGATCCCCGCCCCGCCGGAGCCGGCGAAAAAGCCGCTGACCCGTGCGGAGAAAAAGGCGCTGAAGAAGGTCAAAAAAGCGGAAGCCAAAGCTGCCAAGGCGGCGGAAAAGGCGGAGTGAAGGCTTGCCCTGCGGTGCAGCTGATTTACGGTTTTAGGACTTGGCTCCCCCTCTGGGGGAGCTGGCTGCGCCGCAGGCGCAGACTGAGAGGGCCTTTCGCAGACTTGCCAGTGCATCGCCCTCTCCGTCACGGCGTTCCGCCGTGCC
>CALEQS010000191.1 GCA_937907975.1 uncultured Clostridia bacterium
CAAAGCGGATCCACACGTCGCCGAACTGGCCGGAGCCGCCGGTCTGCTTCTTGTGGCGGCCCTGCTTGGAGACGGTCTTGCGGATCTTCTCGCGGTAGGCCACTCTGGGTTCCTGCAGCACGGCGTCTACGCCGAAGCGGCTCTTCAGCTTGCTGACCAGCACGTCCAGCTGGACATCGCCGGCGCCGGTGAGCACCATCTGGTGGGTCTCGGCGTTGTTGGTGATGGAGAAGGAGGGGTCCTCCTCGTTCAGCCGCAGCAGGCCCGCGGCGACCTTGTCCTCCTGCCCGCGGGTCTTGGGGGCAATGGCCTTGGCATAGTTGGGCTCCGCAAAGGGCACGCCCTCGAACTTAATGACGTGGCGGCCGTCGCAGAGGGTGTCGCCGGTTTTGACCTTGTCCATCTTCGCAATGGCGCCGATGTCGCCGCAGGTCAGCTCCTTGACCTCAGCAGCCTTCTTGCCGCGCATCACATAGAGCCGGCCCAGCTTCTCGGTGTTGCCGGTGGTGACGTCCACCAGAGACAAGTCGGGCGTCAGGGTGCCGGAATACACCTTCACATAGGAGTACTTGCCATACTGGTCTGCAGTGGTCTTGAACACCAGCGCGGCGGGCATGGCGCCGGGGGCGGTGACGAACTCGTCGGGCTCACCCTCGGCATCGGTGACGATCTGGGCGGGGGCATCCGTGGGGTTGGGGGCCATGTCGATGATGGCGTTGATGAGGGCCATGGTGCCCATGCCGGTCAGGGCGCTGCCGCAGAGGACAGGGACCATCGTACCGTCCTTGACGCCCTTGCGCAGGCCCTGCATGATCTCGGCGTAGCTGAAGCTCTCGCCGCCGAAGAATTTCTCCATAAATTCGTCGCTGGTCTCAGCCACGGACTCCATCAGAGCCTCATACTGCTCTTCGACCACAGCCGCCTTGTCCTCAGGAACGGGGATCTCCTGGCGCTGGCCGTCCACCAGTGTGTAGGCGCGCTTGTTCAGGATGTCCACAATGCCGGTGACGTGCTTGGCGTCGTCCCAGATAGGAATGACCAGCGGGGCGATGGTGCGGCCGAAGTGCTCACGCAGGGTGGCAAACGCGCCGTTGAAGTCGCCGTTGTCCTCGTCCATCTTGGAGATGTAAATAAAGCGGGGCAGCTTGTGCTCGTTCAGATATTTCCAGGCCCGCTCCGTGCCGACGCTCAGACCGCTCTTGGCGTCGCAGACGATGATGCCCAGCTCGGCCACCCGGAGGGCCTCCTGCACATCGCCGGAGAAGTCATAGTTACCCGGCGTATCCAGCACGTTGATCTTGCAGCCGTTGTACTCCACGGGGGCGACGGCGGTAGAGATCGTGATCTGACGCTTGATCTCCTCGGCGTCATAGTCACACACCGTGTTGCCATCGGCGGTGCGGCCCTGACGATCCAGAGCGCCGGTCAGATAGAGCATACTCTCCACAAGGGAGGTCTTGCCGTTGCCGCCGTGACCCAGCAGGGCGACGTTACGGATATTTTGCACGGAATAACTCATGGTTGCTTCTCTCCTTACTTTTATGTCGGTTCATGGCGAATTAAACAAGCTCAGCTTGATTTTTCCACCCATCATTAGGCACATTATACATCATGCTTTTCCGGAATACAAGACATTATTTTCATTTTTTCACAAAGCAGATCGCTTTAAGCTCTTTGTTTTTTGGCAATTCGCTCAAAAGCCCTGTGATTTGGCGCTTGTCTCCCCCGTATATTCATGGTAAAATGGAAATACATTCTAGGTAAGGAAGCCCTGCCCCATGCTCAGCCAGCGCTATTCCCGTTCCGAATTAAATCCCCGTCTGCCGGAAAACGGCACCGGAAAGGATTGCTCCCTGCTTGCCTACTGCCGGCGCAGCGTGGGAATGCTGGGAGAGCGCGGCGGCCGCTGGGCGGTCATTCTCTGCCCGGGCGGCGGATATGAGATGATCTCCCCCGCCGAGGGGGAACCGGTGGCGCTGGAGCTGCTCGCCCGGGGCGTGCAGGCCTTCGTCCTGCGCTACTCCCTCTCCCCCGCCCGCTATCCCCAGCAGCTGCTGGAGCTGGCGGCGGCGGTGGCCTTTGTCCGCGCCCATGCAGAAGAATTTGGCGTGAGCCGGGTGGCTGTGGCCGGGTTCTCCGCCGGAGGACATCTGGCAGCCAGTCTGGCGGATCTCTGGCAGGAAAATGTGCTCACCGACACGCTGGGCGGTTCAGCGGAACTGTACCGCCCCGACGCAGTCATTCTGGGCTACCCGGTGATCTCCACCGGGCCGGAGTTCGGCTGTGCAGGCTGTGTGGAGAAGATCTGCGCCCCGGAACAGCTGGAAAAACTCAGTCTGGAGCGCAGCGCAGGCCCTCAGGTGCCCCCGGCCTTTCTCTGGTGCACGGTGGACGATCCCGTGGTGCCCATGGAAAACACCCTGTCCTACGCCGGCGCACTCCGCAGAGCGGGCGTGCCCTTTGAGGCTCATCTCTTTCAGCACGGCCCCCACGCCATGGCCGCCGCCACGGCGGACAGCGCCTTTGACGCCGCCAGCGTCGACCCCCACGCCGCCCACTGGATCGAACTGTGCGTGGAATGGCTGAAGACACTGGGAGAGAATTGACGTTTCAGTATTACACAAGTGCTCCTGTCGTTCCCGAAATAAATACCGAAGGATAACAGGCACAGATCACACCTTTAAACTCTGCAAGGAGGTCATCCATATGAGCACCGTATTCATCACCGGCGGCAGCCGGGGCATCGGGGCGGCCATCGCCCGCACCTTTGCCTACAAGGGCTGGAACATCGCCTTCAGCTATCTGCACTCCGAGGAGGCCGCTCAGGCGCTCCAGAACGAGCTGAGCGCCCGGGGCATCAGCGTGCTGGCCGTCAAGGCGGATGTTGCCGACCCCGCCCAGGCCGCCGGCTTTATCGAGCAGGCCGTTCAGGAACTGGGCGAACCGGATGCGCTGGTATGCTCCGCCGGGGTGGCCCTGCCTCAGGATGTGCTCACCCATATCTCCGATGAGGACTGGCGCCGGGTGTTCTCCGTCAATGTGGACGGCCTCTTTTACACCGTCCGGGCGGCCCTGCCCTACTTCATCCGCCGTCAGAAGGGCGCCATCGTCACCATGAGCTCCATGTGGGGCCAGATTGGCGGCAGCTGTGAGGTGGCCTATTCCGCCAGCAAGGGCGCGGTCATCGCCTTTACCAAGGCGCTGGCCAAGGAGGTCGGTCCTTCCAACATCCGGGTCAACTGCGTCGCCCCCGGCGTCATTGACACCGACATGAACGCCCACCTCTCCGAGAAGGACATGAAGGCGCTGGCAGAGGAGACCCCGCTGGGCCGCATCGGCATTCCCTATGAGGTGGCCCGCTGCGTGCGCTATCTGTGCTCCGACGGCTCGGAGTTCATCACCGGACAGGTGATCGCGCCGAACGGGGGAATATGCTGACGCATTCTTTTTAGAGCCGGCAAAGCCGGTTCTAAAAAGAGAAGGCTGCACCCCAAGGGCACCTCGATTCGCTGCGCGAAAAGTCGGCACCCTTGGGGCGAGAGGCGAAAAGAAGCGGAAGTGAATTCCGCCTCTTTTCGTTATTGCAATTTGTTTTGCTGCCTGCGGGCGGCAAAGCTCTGTGAGACCGGCTCTTTCGCCCTGTGGGCGAAAGTCGCACGAGCACACAGTACAAACGCCCCGTTCCATACGGAACGGGGCGTTTTGTTGTCTATTACTATTACTGTTCGCTGTCAGGGGTGCTATCGTCCTGCGGTGCGGTGTTTGGATCGGCATCTCCATTTGCGGACGCATCATCGTCCGCATCGGAATCCTGATTTCCGTCCTGCTCGTCCTCGGACGGCTGAACGAAGGGATTCACCGGCGGCTCGCTGATCATGTGCACACTGCGGGCGGGCGGCTCCACATCGCCGTTCAGCTGTTTCTTGCGGGGCTCCTCCGGGGTGGCACCGTAATTGTCCACCAGCGCAGGGTCTCGGCCCTCCAGAATGGCCATCATCTCCTGACCGGTGATGGTCTCCTTCTCCAGCAGGTAGGCGGCGATCTTGTCCAGCATCTCCCGGTCGTTCTCCAGCAGCTTGATGGCGTCGTGGTAGGCGTCGTCGATGAGTCTGCGGACCTCCTCATCCACCTGTGCGGCGGTGGCCTCGGCGCAGTTCATGCCTGCGCTGCCGTCCAGATACCGGTTCTGGATGGTGGCAAGGCCCATGACACCGAAGCGGTCGCTCATGCCGTACATGGTGACCATCTTCCGGGCCAGGTCGGTGGCCCGCTCGATGTCGTTGGATGCGCCGGTGGTCATGGTGTGGAACACCGCCCACTCGGCGGCGCGGCCGCCCAGCAGCGTCCGCAGATCGGCCAGCAGCTCCTCCCGGTCCTCGAGGAACTTCTCCTCCTCCGGGGTCTGCATGGTGTAGCCCAGCGCGCCCTGGGTATGGGGCACGATGGTGATCTTGCTGACGGGCTGAGTATTCTTCTGGCGGGCCGCCACCAGTGCGTGGCCCACCTCATGATAGGCGATGAGCTTCTTCTCCTTCTCGGTCAGCACAGTACCCTTCTTCTCGGCACCGGCGATGACCATTTCAAAGGAGGCCAGAAGGTCGTTCTGATTGACGGCCTGACGGCCCATGCGCACCGCCCGCAGGGCGGCCTCGTTGACCAGGTTGGCCAGGTCCGCGCCTACGCAGCCCGCTGTGGCGGCAGCGATCTTCTCCAGGTTCACATCCTCACTCAGGCGGATGTTGCGGGTGTGCACCTGAAGGGTGGCCAGACGACCGGCCAGGTTGGGGCGATCCACAGTGATCCGGCGGTCAAAGCGGCCGGGGCGCAGCAGCGCCTTATCCAACACCTCGGGCCGGTTGGTGGCGCCCAGCACGATGACGCCCTTGGTGGGGTCAAAGCCGTCCAGCTCGGCCAGCAGCTGGTTCAGGGTCTGCTCACGCTCGTCGTTGCCGCCGATGCCGCCGCTGTCGCGCTTCTTGCCGATGGTGTCGATCTCGTCGATGAAGATGATGCAGGGGGCCATCTTGGCGGCCTCCTTAAAGAGGTCACGGACGCGGCTGGCACCCACGCCCACGAACATCTCCACGAAGTCGGAGCCGGAGATGGAGAAGAAGGGCACATTGGCCTCGCCTGCCACAGCCTTGGCCAGCAGGGTCTTGCCGGTGCCGGGGGAGCCCACCAGCAGCGCGCCCTTGGGCAGCTTGGCACCGATGGCGGTGTATTTACCGGGGTTGTGGAGGAAGTCGATGATCTCCTCCAGACTCTCCTTGGCTTCGTCCTGACCGGCCACATCCCGGAAGGTGACGCCGGTGGACTTTTCCACATACATCTTTGCGTTGCTCTTGCCGACATTGCCGATGCCCATGCCGCCGCCCATTTTGCCGCCCATGAGGAAGCGGAAGGCCAGCATCATAATGCCCATGACCACCAGCATCGGCAGCAGGTAGCCGACCAGGAACTCGGTAAACGCGTTTGAATTCTGATAGGGGGTCGAGTAGCTGACACCGTGCTCATCCAGCAGCAGCAGGAAATCGGTGTAGGTCAGCGGTGCGGCGTACAGCTTCGGCATCTGAAGGCTGTCGTTGTACTCGTCACCGTAGTAGTCCTGCATCCAGGTCTTCTGGGCGTCCTCCTTCAGGGTGACGGTGTACTTGTTGGACTCCAGTTTGATGTCCTCCACCTCGTCATCCTTGACCAGCTGGATCAGCTCGCTGAACTTGATCTCCACCTGACCGGACATTGCCGCGGCCGAGGCGATCTGGTTGATGACCACCACAATGACGATGGCCCAGACAATGATGGACACGATGCCCACCATATTTTTCTTCGGGCCACCGCCTTTGCCGTTTTTCTTATTATTTCCTTTATTGTCCAAGGCTTTTTCCTCCTATGTGGTCACATTGGTACAAATAAATTGCAATTTACAATATAGCACAAAAATTTTCCCATGACAAGGAAGCACCCGTAAACATTCTGTGACTTTCCCGCCGTCTGTCCACAGTTTGTTCACGATCTGCACCACTTTCTTAACCCCGCCTTCATAATATTTTCCTTCCTTCCCCTCGCAAACTGTGGTATACTTTTTTGTGTATTACCATCAAGGTTACCAGCACATTACTAACACGTTGCTAGCAAAGTATCAGGAGGTATCTCCATGTCTGAACGCAACCGTCCCGCCCGGGAGCCGCAGGCCGAAGCCGACGGCGTGATCGAGGGCCGCAATGCCGTCACTGAGGCGCTGCGCACCGGGACTGTCATTGATAAGATCTTCATCCTCAAGGGGGAGACTGACTCCTCCCTCGGCCATATCGCCTCCACTGCTCGTGCCCGGGGCATCGTTGTGGTGGATGCGGACAAGCGCAAGCTGGACCGCATGAGCGTCACCCACGCCCATCAGGGCGTCATCGCCCTGTGCGCCGTGCGGGAGTATGCCAGCGTGGACGACATCCTTGCCGCTGCCCGGGAGAAGGGTGAAGCCCCTCTCATCGTGGTGTGCGATGAGCTGAGCGACCCCCACAATCTGGGCGCGGTGATCCGCACCGCCTGCTGTGCGGGTGCCCACGGCGTCATTATCCCCAAGCGCCGCTCCGCCGGACTCACCGCCGTGGTGGCCAAGACCAGTGCCGGCGCCGTCAGCCACATCCCCGTGGCCCGGGTGCCCAACATCACCGCCCTGCTCAAACAGCTCAAGGACGAGGGCGTCTGGATCTTCGGCGCCGCCATGAACGGCACCACCCCGCTCTACTCCGCCGACCTGAAAGGCCCCGCCGCCATTGTCATCGGCAGCGAGGGCTCCGGCATGAGCCGCCTGGTCGCGCAGGAGTGCGACTTCACTGTCAGCATTCCCATGAAAGGCGATCTGGATTCCCTGAACGCCTCCGCCGCCGCGGCCATTCTGCTCTATGAGGCCGTGCGGCAGAGAATGAACTAACGAAACGATATTTCTCTTTTCTTATTTTAAGGAGCCATATATCTCATGTCTGGAAACGGTGAAAAACCGAATAATGAACTCTACGCCCTGAACGATATGCTGGAGGGCGTGGAACCCGCCGAGGAGTCGCTGGACGACATTCTGGCCGAGGTCTACGGCCGCAAAAAGCCGGAACCAAAACCGGAACCGCCAGTGGAACCCAAATCCACACAGCCTGGCGGGGAAACGGAGACAGTGGAAACGGAGGACGAAGTTGTCCCCATTCAGGCCTGGCAGGCAGGTGAGACGCGCACCATCCACATCCCTCCGGTGGTGCGGGACGACGACGCCGACCAGCCCGACGTGCTCTCCGACCCGGAGCAGAAGCGCCGGGGCAAAAAGGGCAAGGTAGTCGCCTTCCCCGGTGCGCAGACGCCGCCGGAACCGCCGAAAAAGGCAGCTCCCTCCCCGTGGAAGGAGCCGGATGCCGCCGCCCTGCCCCAGGAGGTGCTGGACGCGGTCTTTGCCGACGTGCCCAACGTCAACTCCGATGAGCACCGCCCGGACGGTTTTCTTCCCTCCAAACGGGTCAAGGCGAAGGAGATCACCCCCGCCGCCCCTGACCGCCGGGAGGACTACCGGGCCAAGGCCGAGCCGGAGGAGACCGGCGAACGCCTTCAGGAGGAAAAGGAGAGCCGCATCAGCCGCTGGAAGTCGGATATGGACCGCTTTGCCGACTCCATGTTCTCCCAGGCGGCCTCTACCGACGAGGACACCGAGATGGCGGAAAAGTACATTCCGGGCACCGATGAGGAAGTCCCCTACGAACCGGAGGACGACGAGGAAGCCGAAGATGGGGACG
>CALEQS010000192.1 GCA_937907975.1 uncultured Clostridia bacterium
GTCCGATAAAGATGAGGATGGGCAGTACGAATGTCAGCAGGAAACTCATAATGGGGGACATGGAACTGCTCACCTGCGAAAATTCTGCGCCGCAGTTGTGGAGCCGTTCCACCAGAGTCGGATCCTGCATGGGAGTCGTTTCGTAGTATTTACTCTGATCTTTGTTGGTGAATACGATCTGAGAGTCTTTCACCTCGACCACGCCAATATCCTGGTTGTCGATCATGTCCATAAATGTTCCGTAGTCAACTTCCGTCACCTGTTTCTGCGATAGCAGGGGAACAAGGAATAGGTTGAACAGCATGACGATCAACAGCACAATGCCATAGTAATAGATCAATGGCTTTTTGGGGGATTTTACTTCCTTCATAACAAACTCCTCTCGTTCTTTGTTCGGCCGGCTGCACTGCAATCGCTTCCATCGACAGCAGTGCTCGGGTCGCGGGCTGCATCGCAAAGCGCTGAAGCGATCTCTTCTGGAGATTTGTCAGCGCGGAGCTGTAACTGCTGTCCGTACCCTGCCTGACCAGCAGAGGGTAATTGATGTTCATAATAAACAGGCAGCGCAGACCATTCTCGGCTGGTTCGCAGGAGAGGGCCTTCTTCCGTGCCTGCCCGGTGTCTTTTTTCAATCATCCACCGAAATAATTTTGGAATGCGCTCAAGTTCTCCTTTCATGAATTGCTCTCATTATACAATCGGAGCAGTATACTTTCAATCTCTATTTTAATGTACCAAAATTTAATATTTTCCGTGCGGAAATCAATTTTACGATGATATTCAGTAATTTATGCCTCAGTTGCGAGTCAGTGCCGATCTGCGGATCGGCAGCAGTGATAGCTGACGCACGGCAAAGATCCGCACGCAAATGTCGAGTGAGGAGCAGGCATCCTGCTCCTCACTCGACGATCTATTACAGTTTCACCGCCGCCTTGAAGCCCTCATCCAATGCGCAGGCGATATTTCGGGCGCGGATGCAGTCGCCGATGGCGGTATACTGCACGCCCTTGCAGGCAGCTTCCAGCTCCGAGCAGGAATTAGCCTTCATGCCCAGCGCGTTGACGACCTGCTCGGCGGGGAGATGGTACTCCGCACCCTCGGCGTCGGTAACGATAACGCCGGTATCGGTCACGGCGCAACAGGTGGTGTTCGTCAGTGTGGTGACGTCCAGCGCGGCAAGGGTATTGCGCAGCTTGATGCCGTGGAGCCGATAGGCATCGGCGCACAGGGTGTCGGTCATCTCCACCAGAGTGACAACCGCACCCCGCTGGGCAAGGTGAATGGCGGTCTCGCATCCCACCGTTCCGCCACCCAGCACGACGATCTGTTTTTTGATCTCCGCGGCAGCTTGGTATAATTCCATAGCCTGAACAACGTCGGGCTTTTCCAAACCCGGGATAGGCGGCATGGCCGGAGACGAGCCGAGCGCGGCGATGACCGCGTCGGGCTTGAATTCATCCAACAGGGTCGGAGAGAAGGAGGTATTCAGCCGCACTTCCGCGCCGGTGCGGTGCAGCTCCGCCTCCGTGGCCTGTGCCAGCAGATAGAGATCCCGCTTGTTTGTATCCTCCCGGGCAAAGTTGAGGAGACCGCCGAGCTGGTCTGCCTGCTCCACCAGCAGGACGATATGTCCGCGCTGCGCGGCAGTGATGGCAGCCTGCATTCCGGCGCATCCGCCGCCCACCACCAGCACACGCTTTTTCGCTTTGACCGGCGGCTGACTGGCCAGAGAGCCGTTGGCGTAGTTGGGATTGACGGAACAGCTGTGCATCTCCTCGAAAGGACGATACGGCTTACCCTCGGCCATGGCGGCCTGCAGCTCGTGCTCAATGCTCTCGAACGGGCCGGGGAAACAGCGCATACAGCGGATACATCTGCGGATCTCATCAGAGTGTCCGGCCTGCCACTTGTGTAGGAAATCGGGATCTGCCACCCACTGGCGGCACATGACGATGAGATCTGCCACGCCGGAGGTGATGATGTCCTCACAGAGGGCGGGCGAGTTGATGCCGCCCACTACGGACACCGGCACATCCACCGCTGCCTTCACTGCGCGGGCATAGGGCACGTTACAGCCGTGGGCATCGTAAATAGTGCTCATCATGTGGGTCTCGGCGGGATCGCGGTACATACCGGCGGAGACGTGGATGATGTCGCAGTGGTGCTGGAGCAGTTTCGTTGCTTCCACCAGCTCGTCCAACGTGTAGGAATCGTGACCATTGTTCTCCGCGCCGGAGATGCGGCACTCAATGATAAAGTCCTCGCCGCAGGCCTCCCGCACTGCGTCCAGCGTCATCAGCAGGAAGCGCAGCCGGTTCTCCAGACTGCCGCCGAAGTGGTCAGTCCGGCGGTTAGTGGCGGGCGAAAAGAACTGGTGAAACAGCCAGCCGTGGCCGCCATGAATGACCACGCCGTCGAAGCCGCAGTTCTTGCAGGTCTTTGCGGCGTAGACGAAGTCGGCAACAGTGGAGGCGATGTCGGCCTCGGTCATTCCAATGATCTCCGCACCGTCGCTGGCACGTGTGTAGCCCATCGGCCCATAAATGGGCGTACCCATTCCAGCGTTCTTGGACTCGCCGGCGTGACACAGCTCGACGACAGCCAGCGCCCCCAGCTCGTCCTTGACGATGCGGGCGTAGTCCCGCATACCGGCCTGACTGACCTCGTTATGGAAGTCAAAGGCCATGTGCACCGGGCCGCGATAGGCGGCGGGGCTGACCTCCGTCTCACCGACGATGTACTCCGCCGGGTCTCCCTGAGCGTAAAAGCGCAGCTGTGCCAGCGCCTCGGGACGCAGTGCACCGTTCTCCACCTCCATGCCTATCATCGGAGAGACGACAAAGCGGTTCTTCCAGACCTTGCCCCGAATGGTCAATAGGGTGAAGCAAATGCTGTTGGTTGCGGGCATGAGAGATCCTCCTTGTATCAAAGCTGAGATGCGGCGGCATAGGCCTGTCGGGTGCAGGTCTGGATATTGCCGGGCTTGCGGCAGTCACCGATAAATTCAAAAACAGGGGCAGTGCCATAGAAGGCCATGGCCTCGTCCTGCAGGGGGCGGACGCCG
>CALEQS010000193.1 GCA_937907975.1 uncultured Clostridia bacterium
CTTGGCAGCAAAAAGATTATTTTATTTCATTGTACGCTTGACGGGGCGCGGTTCACAACGATGCGCCGGGCTTTTCTTCTATTCTGACTGTTATCGCTCCAACGTACTCAGTTGAGACGGACATCCTCGTCAAACACGGGAGCCATGGGCAGGCTCCAGCCGTGATGATCGGTATGGAGCAGGTGGTGGGACAGCTCGCCGCAGGGCTTGCCCAGATACTCGGCGTACAGCGCCTGCACCTCCGGGTTCTCGTGAGAGAAGCGCATCTTGTTGGCGCTGTCGTAGTTGTAGAGCACCTGACCGCGCTGAGCAGCGCGCTCCTCATTGAAGTGGATGGGCTGACCGCCGCCGCCGACGCAGCCGCCGGGACAGGCCATGACCTCCACGAACTGGTACTCCACCTCGCCGCGGCGGATCGCGCGGATCAGGCGGCGGGCATTGCCCAGCCCGTTGGCCACGGCGGCGCGGACGGTATGACCCGCCACATTGTACTCCGCCTCGATCCAGGGCTTGTCACTGCCCAGTGCGCGCACAGCCTTAAAGGTCTCATCCGCACTGGGATTCTCACCAGTCAGGACATAATAGCAGGTGCGCAGGGCAGCCTCCATCACGCCGCCGGTGGTACCGAAGATCACAGCCGCGCCGGTACCGGTGCCCAGCGGGGAGTCGAACTCTTCCTCCTCCAAGGCGGTCACGTCGATCTGGTCGGCCAGGATCATCTGGCAGAACTCGCGGGTGGTCAGAGAGAAGTCCACATCCTTGCAGCCCTCGGCCGCATCGTTGATGTTGGGAATATCCAGCTCCGCCTTCTTTGCGGTGCAGGGCATGATGGACACGCAGACGATGTCCTTGGGGTCCACACCGATCTTCTTGGCAAAATAGCTCTTGGTCACCGCGCCGAACATCTGCTGGGGGGATTTCGCCGTGGAGAGCTGACCCACCATGTCAGGATACTGGCTCTTGAGGAACCGCACCCAGCCGGGGCAGCAGGAGGTGAACATAGGCCACTTGTGGTCGCCGGGATGCTGAAGGCGCTCCAGGAACTCGGTGCCCTCCTCCATGATGGTGAGGTCGGCGGAGAAATTGGTGTCGAACACATAGTCAAATCCAATGCGGCGCAGGGCGGCGGCCATGCGCTTCTCGGTGGCGACCTCAGGGCTCAGGCCGAAAGTCTCGCCCCAGGCGGCGCGGACAGCCGGAGCCACCTGCACCACGACCACCTTGTTCGGGTCGCTCAGCACGCCGTTGACGCCGATGATGGCCTTCGTATCGTCCCGGGTGTGCAGGGCATTGGTGGGACAATGGGTGATGCACTGACCGCAGAAAGAGCAGTCCGCCTCGTTCATCTTGCGGTGGCGGGAGACGTTGACAGAAGTATGCGCACCGGTGCCCACCATATCCCAGATGTTCAGGGACTGGATCTTTTCGCAGACAGAGACGCAGCGGTAGCACTTGATGCACTTGCTCTCATCCCGGATGATGGGCAGGCTGGTGTCCCAGTTGTCCTCGGGATACTCGTGCTTGTAGTTCATCGTGTCGCCGATGGGGAGCGTGGAGGCGATCTTCTGCAGCTCGCAGGTGCCATTGCGCTCACAGGTGGGACAGTTGATGCGGTGCTGGCTCAGCAGCAGCTCGATATTGGTGCGGCCGGCCTCCCGGACGCGGGGGGTATTGGTGTGGATGACCATGCCCTCCTGGCAGGTGTTGTTACAGGCGGTGACCAACCGGGAAATGCCCTCGACCGCGACGAGGCAGGCGCGGCAGGCGCCGATCTCGTTGATGCCCTTCAGGAAGCAGAGGGTGGGAACAGGCATACCGACCTTGCGGGTGGCGTCCAGAATGGAGGTGCCTTCCTCTACCTGAAGCGAAATACCATTGATCGTGACGTTTACCATTCTGTTTTCCTCCCTCCCTTGAAGCTGCCACAGCCGAAGTGGTCGCAGCGCAGGCAGCGTCCGGCCTCCTGGCAGGACTCCTTCTCGGTCATCATAAGCTCCATCAGCTTAAAGTCGTGGCTGCGCTCGGCCGGCTCACGCTCGGCCATATTGATGCGACCGCAGTAGCGCTTGTCGTCCAGCGACGGGTTGGGGATCTCCACGTCGGAAGTAATGACATGGTTGAAGCCCAGATAGTAGTCAATATTGGCCGCGGCCACCTTGCCGGCGGCAATGGCGCGGATGGCGGTCTTGGGGCCGGTGACGCAGTCGCCGCCGGCGAACACGCCGGGGGCGTTGTCCACGGCGGTCCAGTTCTCCGCCTTGATGACGCCGCGCACCACCGGGATGCCGGAGGATTCCAGCGTGTGGTAGTCAATGCCCTGGCCGACGGCCACAATGACCACGTCACACTCGATGCGCTTGTCCTCCAGACCTGAGTCGGCCGGACTCATACGGCCGCCCTTGATCTGGCCGGGCATCTTGGGCGTGGCCCACAGAGCAGACACCTTACCGGTCTCATCGGTCTCGATGCGCAGAGGCGCGTGCAGATCCATCATCACAGCACCCTCGGCAATGGCACCTTCCACTTCCTCGGGCAGAGCGGTCATATCCTCCTGACGGCGGCGGTAGACGATAGAAACGCTCTCCGCGCCGCAGCGGATGGCGGAACGGGTGCAGTCCATGGCCACGTTGCCGCCGCCGATGATGCACACCTTCTTGCCGGTGAGATTCGGGATCTCGTCGTCGCCGATTTTGCCGAGGAACTCCACGGCGGACAGGACGTTTTCGGCGTCCTCGCCCTCGATGCCGACCTTCTTATCGGTGTGGGCGCCGATGGCGATATAGACGGCGTCGTACTCCTCGCGCAGGCGCTCCATGGTGTACTCACCCTCGCCCACCTTGGTGTTGCGCTTGACCTCCACGCCGGTGGACAGGATGCAGTCAATGTCCTTCTGCAGCCGCTCCCGGGGCAGGCGATAGGCCGGAATGCCGTAGACCAGCATACCGCCCAGACGCTTATGCTTTTCAAACACGGTGCACTGATGGCCCATGAGCTGGAGGTAGAAGGCGGCAGACAGGCCAGAGGGGCCGCCGCCGATGATGGCGACCTTCTTACCGGTGGAGGGCATGCAGGCGGGCGCGGGCACGTCGCCGGCGCGCTCCACAGCGACACGCTTCAGGCCGCGGATATTGACCGGTGCATCCAGCAGCGTACGGCGGCAGCGGGTCTCGCAGGGATGCTCGCACACCAGCGCACAGGCAGTGGGGAACGGGTTGTCCTTGCGGATGAGCTTGACGGCATCGGCATAGCGCTTATTGCCCACCAGTGCCACATAGCCGGGAATATCCACGCCGGCGGGACAGTTGGCCACACAGGGGATGCTTTGGGGAATGGATGCCACACAGTGATGGTCTTTGATATGAGAGATGTAGTCCTCACGGAAGCCGTCCAACCCCTTCAGTACCATGCCGGCAGCTTCGATGCCGATGGCACAGTCAGCGGACTCAAAAATGGACTTGGCCAGATTTTCGAGCTTCTCCAGGATCTCCATGGTGGCGCGATGCTTCATCACGTCCTCCATCAGATTGCCCAGCTGGGTCAGGCCCACGCGGCAGGGCACACACTTGCCGCAGGTCTGGGCGTGGCACATCTTCAGGAACGCCCAAGTGAGGTCAACGGGACAGATGCCCGGAGGGGACGCGGCAATGCGGCGCTCCATGTCCTTATAGATGCCTTCCACCACGGTCTCGGCGCGGCTTTCAGTCATAAGGGAAAGTCTGCTCAAAACGGATTACCTTCCTTTCTATTCATAAGCAACATACTTTACTATGTTAAATGTGAAGTATGTACATTCTAACACCCTCCCGAGAAAAAGCAAGTAGTTTTATAAAAGTTTTCTGACTAATCTATAGTTTTTTCGGCAGATCCTATTGACCTTTGGAATATACAGTGTTAGACTTGTCACATATGTGTATCATATGAGACACTTTTAAGGGAGGCGCAGGCTATGCTCACCGTGCAGGAACTGAAGGCAGTACACGCTTCCCCTCTGTTTCAGAACTATTCACCCGACCGGCTGAAAGCGCTGCTCCGGGTAACAGACTGTGATGTACGCCGATATGCGCGCGGGGCAGAGGTCTGCTCTCCCACCAGCTTCCTCAAAGAACTGGCCATTGTGCTGTCCGGCCAGATCCTCGTGACCAAGGGCGGCGGCGAACTGGTGGTCAGCGCCCTCTCCCCCGGCGAGCTTTACGGCGCGGCGGCACTGTTCAACGAGGAGCCGGACTATGTGTCCACGCTGACCGCCAGAAGCGCCGCAAGCGTGCTCACTTTCTCACAGGAGACCGTGCAGCAGCTCATCGACACCCAGCCGGTCTTTCGCCGCAGTTATATCCGCTACCTCTCCTGCCGCATCCGCTTTCTCTCCGGCAAGATCGACGCCCTGATCCAGGGTTCCGGTGAAAAGAAGCTGCGCGCATGGCTGGTAAGTCAGATGGATGAGCAGGGCGAGATCCTGCTGACGTGCTCTATGACTGAGCTGGCCGCCCGGCTGAACATCGGCCGCGCATCGCTCTACCGCGAAGTGCAGAAACTGGAGGAACGGGGCGCACTGGTGCGGGAAGGCAAGCGTATTCTGATTCGGGACCCCGCCGCGCTGGATGCAGAACACTGAACCGATGTAGATCCCACGGCTCTGCCGTAATTCTATCATATCTGAAAGGAACGAAACAACATGAAAAAATTGACTGCACTTCTGCTGGCTCTGGCGCTCTGCCTCGGCCTGGCCGCCTGCGGCTCCGGCCAGACGGCCGCTTCCAGCTCCGGCACCGGCTCTACTTCCGGCTCCGGTTCTGCCGCCCAGTCCGCCGGCACCTCCGCTCAGCCCGACGGCTCCGCCGACGCAGACACCACCGAGAGCACCGGCGTGGACGTGAACTTTGCCGTTCTGTCCGGCCCCACCGGCATCGGCGCCTCCCAGCTCATGGGCTGGAACGATGAGGGCAAAACCGCCAACCACTACAATGTCACTGTGGCTACCGCAAATGACGAGGTGGTGGCCGGTCTGACCAACGGCGACTTCGACATCGCCGCCGTCGCCACCAATTTGGCCGCCAACCTCTACGCCAAAACCAACGGCGGCGTGCAGATCTGCGCGCTGAACACCTATGGCGTGCTGTATATTCTTGAAAACGGCGACTCCATCCAGAGCATGGCCGATCTGGCGGGTAAGACCATTTACGCCATCGGTCAGGGCGCCAACCCCGAGTATGTGCTGGAGTATCTGCTGGAGCAGAACGACCTGACCTGGAGCACCGACGGCAGTGAGGCTGACGTGCAGATCGAGTTCATGGATGCCCAGACCCTGAGCGCCGGGGCCGCCAGCGGCGAGTATGACGTGGTCCTGCTGCCCGTGCCCGCCGTCACCAGCGTCCAGATGCAGAACGCCGATATGCGCACCGCTCTTGACCTGACCGCCGAGTGGAACAAGCTGGACAACAGCGGCGTGCTCACCATGGGCTGCATCGTCGTGCGCACTGCCTTTGCCCAGGAGCACCCGGAGGCTGTGGATGCCTTCCTGCAGGAGTACGGCAAATCCATTGAAGCCGTTCAGAGCGATGTAGACACCGCCGCACAGCTCTGCGAGACCTATGGCATTGTGGCCAAGGCCGCAGTGGCCAAGAAGGCCATTCCCGACTGCAACCTGTGCTTTGTCTCCGGGGCGGAGATCCAGAGCGCCATTGAGCCCTACTACAATGTGCTCTTTGCCGCCAACCCCGCCTCCATCGGCGGGGCCATGCCCGGAAGCGACTTCTACTATGTGAGCGCCGCCTCCAGCAACGGATGAAGCCCGGCCTGAAAACCAAATCAGCCAGGATCCTCCTGCCCGCCGCTTTCTGGCTGGCGGTCTGGTGCCTTGCGGCCGCCTGCGTGGATCAGCCTCTGCTGGTCCCCTCCCCCATCGCCGTTCTGCGGCGGCTGGGGGAGCTGGCGGCCGCGCCGCTGTTCTGGCGCAGTGCTCTGGTGAGCCTGCTGCGCATCTTCTGCGGTGCGCTGGCGGGCACGATCTTCGGCACGCTCTGCGCGGTCCTCACCTGCCGCTTCCATCTGGCGGACTGGATTCTGACTCCTGCCATCCGGCTGGTGCGCGCCACACCGGTGGCCAGCTTTATCATTCTGGTGCTGCTGTGGGTGTCCACCGGGAAGGTGCCCGGTGTGATCTCCGCCCTGATGGTGCTGCCAGTGGTGTGGGAGAGCGTGTCTGCCGGGATCCGCACTACCGATCCACAGCTGCTGGAGCTGGCAAAAGCCTATCAATTTGGTTCCTATAAAACTATGCGTTATGTCTATTTACCGGCATTGAAGCCCCACTTCGCCGCCGGAGTGTGCACCGCCATCGGCCTCGCATGGAAATCCGGCGTGGCGGCCGAGGTGCTTTGCCTGCCAAAAGCCGCCATCGGCACACAGGTCTACTATTCCAAGATCTATCTGGAGACTCCATCGCTGTTCGCATGGACGGCAGTGGTCATTGTACTGTCCATGCTGCTGGAGCGCGTCGTCCGCCGTCTGCTGGGCGTAAAAGGAGGTAGAAGCGCATGAAACTCACCGATGTGACCTTTGCCTATGGCGATAAGGTCATCCTTGACCACTTTTCGCTGGAACTGCCCGATGCGGGCATCACGGCGCTGGCCGGCCCCTCCGGGTGCGGCAAAACCACCCTGCTCCGCCTGCTGGCCGGGCTGGAGACTGCCCAGAGCGGCACCATTGACGCCCCGGCCGATACCGCCCTGCTCTTTCAGGAGGACCGACTCCTGCCCGGGCTGACCGCGGCCGAGCAGATCGGGATCGTGCTCCCGAAAGATGCAAGTCCCCTGCCGTGGCTGGAGGCCGTCGATCTTGCCGACGCAGCCGAGCTGTCCCCGGAAGAGCTGTCCGGCGGAATGCGGCGGCGGGTGGCACTGGGGCGCTGTCTGGCCCACGGGCAGAAAAAAAGGCTTCTGCTGCTGGATGAGCCTTTCACCGGAATTGACCCGGAGCGGTGCCGCAGTATCATGGCATTCATCCGCGAGATGGGCATTCCCGTCCTGTGCTCCGCCCATGACGCTGAGACGCTGGCGCTGGCTGACCGGATCATCCATCTCGACGGGCCGCCGCTGACTATAAAATAAAAGACGCGTTTTCCGTTCGGAAAACGCGTCTTTTTTCACAACTTAGAATGGATCAGCACAGCCGCCGCCAGCTGTAAGAGCAGAATAACAGGCATCCCGATCACAAAATACCAGTGGCGGGTCTTGTGGTGAAAGGCATACATTCCGGCGATGGCACCCACACTGCCGCCCACAACGGCCAGCAGGAACAGGGTGCGTTCCCGTATGCGCCACGCATCCCT
>CALEQS010000194.1 GCA_937907975.1 uncultured Clostridia bacterium
TGAAACTCCGGCTCCGGTCGGCGGTTACAGCTATGGCCAGAGCGCCCCGGTCGTGCGGACAAACCCCACCGATGGACTGGGACTGCCCATGAAGTGGTACAAATTTTTGGTCTATGTGTCACTGTTCTTGATGGCAGCCAACCAGCTCTGGAGCGGTCTCGAGAGCCTTGCCGGTCTGAATTACGGGAATGGGTATGCGGAGACCGGCCAGCACGTCTCCGAACTGGTCTACGCGCTATATCCGTCTCTGCGCGGGCTGGACATTGCCATGGCGGTCCTATCTGTGGCGCAGGCCGTGGGTGCCATCGTAGCCCGGCAAATGCTGGCACATTACCGCACGAAAGGGCCGACGACTTTGTTGGTGCTGTATGGTGCAAATTTGACTGTCGCACTGATTTATCTGGTAGCGGCTGGCGTGATCATCGGGGGAGATATGACGGCGCTGGTATTTTCCGGTGGGTTAGTCATCGCATGGAGCATCCTTATGATCCTGTTGAACCGTACTTATTTCAAAAAACGCAAAGCCCTGTTCTGCAACTGATACCATAGAGAAACTCCGCCCGTTTTCCGCGGGCGGAGTTATTTTTGCGGCTCAGCTTCCGCTTAAATAGTCCATCGGATCAACGGCCTGTCCATCTGCCGTGACCGCAAAGTGCAGGAAGGCGGTCTCACCCTCTTCCCCGGCGGAAGAGCCCACACAGGCCAGCACGTCGCCGCAGGAGACACTGTCCCCCTCGGAGACGGCCACCGTGTCCGCGTCCAGATTGCCGTAGATGGTGCGCAGTCCGTCGGCGTGGGCCAGCGTCACCGTGGTGCCGGTGACCGGGTCAGTGGCAATGCGCTCCACCACGCCGTCAGCGGCGGCACACACGTCGGTGCCGAGTCCGGCGGCGATGTCAATGCCGTTGTGGGTGCGCCAATCTCCCATGGCCGCGTTATAGGTCAGCTCACTGGAGGAAAATGCACTCACCACTTCGCCCCCGGCGGGCCAGTAGAGCACTGGCGCGGATGCCTGTTCTGCATCTTCGCCCACCGGCGCGGCGGCCGCCTCATCTGCGCCCTCGTCTGCGGGAGCATCCTCAGCCGGAGCGGGCTCTTCCGCCGGAGCGGCGGTCTGTACCTCCGGCGCGGGCTCGGAAGTGACCTGCACCTCAGCGGAGTTCTGCGCCGTGGCGGTGCTCTCCTCGGGCAGAGGTGAGGTCACGGTCACCTCTGCCTGCCCGGACGCAGTCTGCTCCGGGGCGGAGGGGGCGGTGACGGTGCGGTAAAGGTAGAAGCCGGATGCGCCCAGCAGCATCAGGCAGAGGAGCAGCACCATGTAGAACCCCTTGCCGTTCAGCGCCTTGCCGAGCTTCTGAAAGAATCCGTGTTTTTCGTTCATTCCAAAAACACCTCCAGCCCCATTGTGTCCTGTCATGGGTCAGATTATACCAGATCATGGAGATGCTTTTTGTAAAATACAGGGAAGAAACAGAGATGCGCAAAAAGATCGGCGGAGAAGCAGGCAAAAGTGCTTCTTCGCCGATGATAAGGAAAACTATGGAACGCTGTTGGAAGGAGCCGTCACCAGTTCTGGTGGACGGAGGGCCGGATCAGACGGTCGTAAATCGCCTTGACGCCGTCCATCTGGGCTTGGGTCAGGGCGGGAAGCTGGGCGGCGCGGACGTTGGAGGCCACTTGAGCAGTCTTGCTGGCGCCTGGGATCACAGCGCTGACGGCGTCGTGCATCAGGATCCAGCGGAGCGCATAGGGGATCAGATCTTCCGTTCCGAAGAGCGCCTTCAGTTCTGCGACGGCCTGCAGGCCTAGATCAAAGTCCACGCCGGAGAAGGTCTCGCCCTTGTCAAAAGCGGAACCGTCCCGGTTATAGGTGCGGTGATCCTGTGGGCCGAAGGTCGTGTCCTTGTTATACCGGCCGGTCAGCAGACCACTGGCCAGCGGCACCCGAGTCAGAATGCCGATATTGTTTTTCTTAGCCGCGGGAAACAGTTCCTCGACCGGCTTCAGGCGGAACATATTAAAGATGACCTCAATGGCGGAGATATTGTAATCCATGGCGGCCAGGCCCTCAGAGACCTTTTCGATGCTGACGCCGTAGTCAGCGATCAGACCGCGCTCCTTCATGCGGTCCATGCCCGTGAAGAGCTCGTCCTTCTGATAGACGCTGGTGGGCGGGCAGTGGAGCAGCACCATATCCAGCCGCTCTACCCCCAGCCGGCGCAGGCTGGCCGTGATAAAGCGCTCCATGTTCTCGCTGGTGTATCCCTCAGCGGTGTGGGGATTCAGTCCCCGGCCGCACTTGGTGACAACATAGAAGTGGTCGGGATACTTTTTCAGGATCTCACCGACCGCTTTTTCACTGTTTCCGTTATTATAAATATCAGCCGTATCAATGAGGGTGATGCCGTTTTCATAGGCGGACTCCAAAATCCGCATCGCCTCTGCATGGTCAAAGGGCTGGCCCCAGACGGTGCCCAGCTGCCAGGTGCCCAGTCCGATCTCAGATATTCTGCGGCCGGTTCTGCCAAATGTACGTTCCTGCATAAAGAAACACCACTTTCGTTTGATTTTTACTCTCTTTAGAGTATAATCAATATAACATGATGTGGGTTACGCCGCAAGAAGGCAGATTATTTTTACTTAGTGAACTGAGGTGCACTATGGAGACGGAAAAGATCAAAGTGACCTGTGAGATCGAGGTGACCCTCCACATGATCGGCGGAAAATATAAACCGGTCATTCTGGAGCAGCTTCTATATGAGGGCACCCA
>CALEQS010000195.1 GCA_937907975.1 uncultured Clostridia bacterium
ACAGGGCATGGCCCAGCATCAGCAGGCAAGCGCCGAGTTTGATCCGGTCTATTACCGGAACAGCAATCCCGGCCTGCAGAATTCCTATGGTAATACCTGGGCTGGTTATTACAACCACTATGTCCGCTGGGGCAAGGCTGCCGGCCTGCAGGGCGCTGAACAGCAGTGATTCCTGTTTGCGTTTGTAATGTTGTGCCGTAGGCATTAAATCCCTGGGACGCCCGGCCTTCCTTCCGGAAGGCCGGGCGTTTTTTTGGAGGAGAGGGACAATACTAAATATGAATATGCGGGGAATTGTTCGCATCAATAACAGCTTTCTGAAATGATATGTAAAAAAGACAAAAAAGAGACAAAGCTTGACAAAGCAACACCGTAGCAGTATGATTAATTAATCCAAAATGTTTTGGAAGGAAAGGATGACAAAGCAATGAAAAAGAGAATTCTGCCCCTCATCCTCACAGTCATGATGCTTTTTGGCCTTATTCCCATGGCCTCTGCTGTGAGTGTCGATGAGCAGAGCGTTGACGAACAAAGCGTCGGCGTACCGACCTACACGCATCTTGATGTAGGCGTAGATGGCACTTTGACTGTGGTATCTAAGTGCAATGGTGAGGCGATCGATAGCCAGGAGGTCTCGGTAAAGATCTCTGACGTCAGTGCCACGGTGGACGGCTACGCTGTGGATGATTTTTACATGATCACCAATCCTGACGGAACACAGCAGTGGCGCAGTGATTTGGTTTGGCTGGATCCCAACATCAATACTGTTGATCTGACCTGCACTGTGACTGCGGAAGTGAATGGCCAGGAAATCAGCGTGCCGTATACCAGGCACTTCAATCATTTGGATCTGTGGCACGCGCTCTATGCCTGCCCGCTGCATACCGGATACGATATTGGCATTGTACCTGCTGACGTGGACGGCCTGTATGACAGCATTACTGCGGATGTTGGCTTCTTTACGGAAGACGGTGGTACCATCAATGGCGATTCTGCTCCCGTCCTGTATGAGGATCTGTTGATCGGCAGCAGCTTCCCTGAGGCTCCGACCACTGCACCTGACACTTACTATGCATTTGATGGCTGGTATACTGCCGATGCCGAGGGTAACGCCACTTCTGATGAAGCAGTGGCCAGCCTGCCCGAGGTCGTTCCCGCTGGCAATACCAATTATGTGGCCAAGTGGGAGAAGGTCAGCACCCCTGTTACTCCTGTGACGCCGACTGCTGCGGCCTATCAGGTGGAGTATTATCTCCAGCAGGAGAATGGCGGATATGCGCTCGCTGACACCGTGACCGCGTCTGCAAAACTGGGCAGCACCGTCAATGCAGAGATCAAGTCCTATGATGGTTATACCTACAATGCCGGTGTTTCCGTTGTCTCCGGTGAGGTCGTTATGCCTGCTGCCAACGATAAGGGCGGCGTGGATATGCTGACTCTGAAGGTGTATTACGATCTGGAGAAGAAGAATCAGCCTGTTAATCCCAGCAAGCCTGATCAGCCTGCTGACCCCAGCAATCCGAATCAGCCTGCGGATAACGGCGGTGCCACGAATCCTGCAAACGGTGGTAATACTACCAATGCCAACAACACCAGTGCGACTACCGGCAACAATGCGGCCGCTGGTGCCAATACAGCTGCCGGGGATAAGGCCAATAATAATGCAGTATCTCCTAAAACGGCTGACAGCAGTATGCTGTATGTGAGCATTGCGCTCTTTGCTGCAGCTGCTTCCGGTCTGGTTGTCCTCGTGCTCAAGCGCAAAAGCAGTGCTCGATAACTTAAAACTTTAAATTTAAAGTAAAAAGGCCCGGCATCCAATGGATGCCGGGCCTTTTTGTCTTATTCAATTGTTTTTACTGGTTTGATGCTGTGGTCATTGAAAATGCTCAGGGAGTATAGAAATGGTCAATACTGATCAGTTTACCGTTTTGGGTGCGAGCAATGCTGCTATACGGCGTGCAGGAAAAATCTGCACTTTCGCTCATTTCCAACAGGTCTCCGGCAAGGTGGGTCTGTTCTCCTTTGTCGAGATCAGAGGAGTCCGTAAAGACAAATCCCTGTTCCACCGGAAAAGTAAATTCGCCGATTTCATAGTAGTTGTGTATTGGATCCAGCATGGGGTCCTACATATCGTCCTCGTCGAGCACAAGCGTCACGCCTCCCTCTGCCGAGCCGCCATTGACATAGACCGTGCCGTCTTCGGTCTTGACGGAGGCGCCGGCGCTGGACATGCTTTTGTCCGGCTGTTTCGATGCCTCAGAGGAGGATGCCTGTGCATGGGAGGAAGATGTCTGTGCCTGAGAGGTGGGGGCCGATGCCGGTGTGGAACTCTGGGAGGTACTGCCGCAGCCGGTCAGAGAGATGGCTAAAACCAGCAGAAGTGCGGCCGGTATCATGTTCCGTTTGTGTAGAAGTCTCATTTTGCAGCCATTTCGAATCTGAAGTAATTGTACCATATCACATATGCCGCCCAATAAACAGAGCAGAAAACTTACATTATAATTAAGATAAGATTGCAAAAAGTGACGAAACAGTAAAATGTCCGCCTGAGCAGCTGCTCAGGCGGACATGATCAGTATAGACTCAGTACATCTTTGCGCCGGCGGGGATGTGGGGATCCAGCATCAGCAGATGTAACTTTTCCTCGCCCTCCTCGGTGTGGACGGCGGAGATCAGCATACCGCAGGAATCGATGCCCATCATGGGGCGGGGCGGCAGGTTGGTGATGGCCAGCAGGGTCTTGCCAACCAGCTCCTCCGGCTCATAGTAGTTGTGAATGCCGCTCAGAATGACGCGGTCGGTGCCGGTGCCGTCATCCAGAACAAACTTCAGGAGTTTCTTGGACTTCTTGACGGCCTCGCACTCCTTGACCTTGACGGCCCGGAAGTCGCTCTTGGAGAAGGTGTCAAAGTCTACAAAGTCGGTAAACAGCGGCTCAATCTCCACCTTGGAGAAGTCAATCTTTTCCTCCACAACG
>CALEQS010000196.1 GCA_937907975.1 uncultured Clostridia bacterium
TCTTGGGCAGATCCTGAAACACGACCCGGCCGGCACCGATGTTGGTGTGGCCGACCTCACTGTTGCCCATCTGGCCGGCGGGCAGACCCACGTCCAGCCCGGAGGCGGACAGGCGGGAGCAGGGATTCTCCGCGAAGAGCTTGTCCAGCACGGGAGTCTTGGCGGCGTGAACTGCGTTGCCCATGTCGCTGTCGCGCAGGCCAAAGCCGTCCATAATAATCAGAATGGTAGGTGTTTTCATAATTACTCCGATCTAAGAAGCCCGCAGGCTTCAGAAAAATCAATCCTGATTGGCTGCATTGATGATGATGTTGAAGTCCTCGGGCTTCAGGGACGCGCCGCCGATCAGACCGCCGTCCACGTCGGGCTGAGCCAGCAGCTCAGCGGCGTTCTTGGCGTTCATGCTGCCGCCGTAGAGGATAGTGACGCTGCGGGCTACCCGGGCGCCGTACAGCTTGCGGATCACGGTGCGGATCTCCTCGTTGACCTCGTTGGCCTGCTCGGCGGTGGCAGTCTTGCCGGTGCCGATGGCCCACAGGGGCTCGTAGGCGATGACCACATGGCGCATCTTCTCAGCGGGCACGCCGGCCAGAGCGGTCTTGACCTGCAGGTCGATGAGCTCCTTGGTCACGCCCAACTCGCGCTGCTCAAGACTCTCGCCCACGCAGATGACGGGACGCAGACCGGCGGCGATGGCGGCGTGCACCTTCTTGTTGACGATGATGTCGTTGTCGTTCCAGTACTGGCGGCGCTCGGAGTGGCCGATGATGACATACTTTACGCCCAGATCCTTCAGCATCTCAGCGGAGACCTCGCCGGTGTAGGCGCCCTTCTCCTCAAAGTGTAGGTTCTCGGCGCCGATGGCCACTCGGGTGTCCTTAAAAGCCTTCAGAGCGGCGGGAATGTTGACAAAGGGCACGCACAGCAGCACCTCGCACCACTTGGCCTTGGGCATGATGGCCTTCAGCTCGTCAGCGAATGCGCGGGTCTCGGTGGCGGTCTTATTCATCTTCCAGTTACCGGCGATGATCGTTTTGCGATAACGTCTGTTCATAGTGATTTCTCCTTATTCCTTTTGTGATAGATGCGCCCGGCCGCGGGCGGGAGAGGTTCGTTTTGATTTATTGATTTATGGAAGGATCGCACAGCACTGACTTCTGAATATAGAAGTCGGTGCTGTAGGGCGGCTGGCATAGTACTCTCTCAGTCTGCGCCGCAGGCGCGGCCAGCTCCCCCAGAGGGGGGAGCCAAACTGAGTCTGTGCAAACTTCAAAAGTTATTTATCCAACAAGCGAACGACACCAGGCAGGGCTTTGCCCGCCCCAGCGGATCGACGATCCGCCGGGGACCCCGATGTGATTTGACATCCTCGGGTGGAATGAATCCGCCCTGCGGCAAGGTTTCGCTGGGCGAAACGCTTGGGACGCCGCACCTGCGGCGGGGGGGGGAAAACCAGCCCCGTGCAGATCTTTAAATTACTTTTTCAGCAGGCAGTCAACACCGGGCAGGGCTTTGCCCTCCATGAATTCCAGGCTGGCGCCGCCGCCGGTGGAGATATGGGTCATCTTGTCGGCATAGCCCAGCTGCTCGACGGCGGCCGCGCTGTCGCCGCCGCCCACGATGGTGATGGCGTCGGTCTTGCTCAGGGCCTCGGCCACGGCCTTGGTGCCCTTGGCAAAGGCGGGGAACTCAAACACGCCCATGGGGCCGTTCCAGATGACGGTGCCTGCGTCGGCCACGGCCTTGGTGTAGAGCTCCACGGTCTTGGGGCCGATGTCCAGACCCATCCAGCCGTCTGGGATCTCACCGGCGGGGACGACTTTGCTGTTGGCGTCGGCGGCGAAGGCGTCGGCCACGACGGTGTCCACCGGCAGCAGCAGTTTAACGCCCTTGTCGGCGGCCTTCTTCACCATCTCGTTGGCGTAGTCCTCCCAGTCGGCCTCCAGCAGGGAGGTGCCGATCTTGCCGCCCTGAGCGGCGGAGAAGGTGTAGGCCATGCCGCCGCCGATGATGATGGTGTCGGCGATCTCCAGCAGGTTGTTGATGACGCCGATCTTGCTGCTGACCTTGCTGCCGCCCAGAATGGCGACCAGAGGACGCTTGGGATTGGCCAGCGCGCCGCCGATGATCTCCAGCTCCTTCTGAATGAGGAAGCCGGACACGGCGGGCAGGTAGTCGGCCACACCGGCGGTGGAGGCGTGGGCGCGGTGGACAGTGCCGAAGGCATCGGAGACGTAGACACCGTCTGCGCCTGCCAGATCGGCCAGAGCCTTGGCAAAGGCGGGATCGTTCTTCTCCTCGCCCTTCTCAAAGCGCAGGTTTTCCAGCAGCATGATCTGGCCGGGCTGGAGCGCAGCGGCCTTGGCCTTGGCATCCTCGCCCACCACATCGCTGGCGAAGATGACGTGCCTGCCAAGCAGCTCCTCCAGCCGCTTGGCCACGGGGGCCAGACTCAGCTCAGGCTTGACCTCACCCTTGGGCTTGCCCAGATGGGAGCAGGCGATGACGGCCGCGCCCTGATCCAGCA
>CALEQS010000197.1 GCA_937907975.1 uncultured Clostridia bacterium
TCGCCAGTACACCTTCCCGCTGTTCCGGGTTCAGCTTTTCAAATTCACGGGCGATCACGGCCCGGCGCGCGGCGCAGAAACGTGCGCCGTTCACTTCATTCAGCATAGTTACTCCAGTCTTATTTATCTTCTATACGCAAGCGCAGGCGCACATCAAAGCGTGAGACCTGGTCCATTCCTTCCCCATGCACAAACTGATCCGGCTGCATACAGGCGGTGGAAATGCGAATACGCTCACCAGGCTGGCATTCCTCATGATAGGTGATCTCCAGCTCGGAGACAAATTCTCCCTCCCGCCGCTTGGCAAGCTCCAATGCGTCACAGGCAAAATCAGCATATTTTGTATTATTGACGTGGGCATTTACATCCGTGTCGCTGTACCGCATCAGACGGTCTTCCACGAAGGTGAGATTGTCCGGAGTATGCAGTGCCGTCAGTTTTCGGATCTTTGGTGTCAGTCCACCGACAGTCTCATTCAGTTCCACGATCGGCGTCTGAGTTACATTGAGCAGTTTGCGCGTCTGAAGATCAGGCAGCACCCAAAGCGCACAGGCCGCACCGACATATTGACCGCCAACGCTCATCTCATAGTCACGGTAGAGCAGGATCCCCCGGGCAGAACGGTGGCAGGTGCGGATCGTCAGGTCATCCAGCCATCGAACAGGCCGCTCCAACTGGACCTGAATGCGTGTCAGCATCCAGAAAACATTGTAGCGCTCCACCATCTCTTTCCGCCCGCATCCACAGAGCATCGTATGCTCCGCAGAGGCATCCTGAAGATAGCCCAGCAGTGCGGATGCCTTGCAGTGTCCCGCGCCATCCACATCCCGGCTGTTGATGATGACTTTCTTTTCGTAAACATTCAGATCAGCCATTGCTTACTTCTTTCCTTTGATGCTCAGGGTGTACTGACAGCAGATGTTTTCAATGTCGACATCTGCGGCTGCAGGGATCTTCAACACACCGCCGCAGTCTGCACAGCGCAGCACAATAGAGGCATAGCGCAGATCCAGCGACCAGCGCTTGGAGCCGCAGGTACAGGAAATACCGCCGCGCTTGGCGATCTCTTTGACCTCGCTGAGCACTTCCTGCATGACAATAGGATTCAGAAAGCCCTCCTTGCCGTTTTCGGTGTTCTCGGGCAGAGCGTCCGCACTCTCCTCCATCCGCTTCGCCGCCTCGAATACAGCGGCCTCTTCGCCCACAACACAGCTGTCAAATCCAGTCGCTTTGCAGGTCAGTGCAACCGCTTTGCGGCGCAGAAGTGCTTCCTGCGGACAGAATACATCATGGTTGCGTCCGCAGGCCACGCAGGGCACGCTCAAATGATACATACTTCCCATATTTTCAATGGACAGCGTGGATTTGCCGCAGGGGCACGGAATCTTACAATCACCGGCGGCCAGCGCAAAGGCGCTGCGCTGGGCGATCACAGTCTGTCGGCATTCCGGGCAGATATAGGCAAAGGTCCGCAGTTCTTCAGCCATATTGAAACGCTCCTTCGTATTGTTAATCAGGCATATTAGTATAGCATAAAGTGGAACAAAACACAAGAAAAGTGCCCCCGGAACAGGCCGGAGGCACTTGGAATATAGGACTTAGTTATTGCTGCTGCCATTGCGGAGCATAACGTCGTGACTGCCGCCCTCCACAATGCTGGTGGAAGAAACCACGGTCAGCTTGGCATTCTCCTGCAGCTCTTGAATAGAGTTGCAACCGCAGTTGCACATGGTGCTCTTTACCTTGTAGAGCGTGGTCTGAACGCCGTCTGCCAGCGGACCGGCATAGGGGACATAGCTGTCCACGCCTTCCTCAAAGGAGAGCTTGCTGGTGCCGCCCAGATCATAGCGCTGCCAGTTGCGGGCACGGTTGGAACCTTCGCCCCAGTACTCTTTCATCGTGTTGCCGTTAATGCGGACCTTCAGAGAGGGGCTTTCCTCAAAGCGGGCAAAGTAGCGGCCCAGCATGACGAAGTCAGCACCCATGGCCAGTGCCAGCGTAATGTGGTAGTCGTGAACAATGCCGCCGTCAGAGCAGATCGGAATATACACGCCAGTCTCGCGGAAATACTCATCACGGGCGCGGGCAACTTCAATGACAGCGGTAGCCTGACCGCGGCCGATGCCCTTGGTCTCGCGGGTGATGCAAATAGAGCCGCCGCCAATGCCGATTTTGACAAAGTCAGCACCGGCCTCAGCGAGGAAGCGGAAGCCGTCGCGGTCAACCACATTGCCGGCGCCCACCTTAACAGTGTCCCCATAGGTCTCGCGGATCCACTTCAGGGTGCGGCTCTGCCACTCGGAATAGCCCTCGGAGGAGTCGATACACAGCACATCCACACCGGCCTCGACCAGAGCGGGCACACGCTGCTCATAGTCACGGGTGTTGATACCGGCGCCCACCACGTAGCTCTTATTGGCATCCAGCAGCTCCTGCAGGTTCTCCTTGTGGCTGTCGTAGTCCTTGCGGAAAACGATATATTTCAGATGGCCCTCCTCGTCAATCAGAGGAAGGGAGTTGATCTTGTTGTCCCAGATAATGTCGTTGGCTTCCTTCAGCGTGGTGGTGGCGGGAGCAGTGACCAGCTTGGCCAGAGGGGTCATAAACTCCTTGACCTTGGTGTCGGTGCTCATGCGGCTGACACGGTAGTCGCGGCTGGCAACGATGCCAACCAGCTTGCCGGTAGCGGTGCCGTCCTCAGTGATGGCAACGGTGGAGTGGCCGGTTTTGGCCTTCAGAGCCAGCACATCGGCCAGAGTGGCCTCGGGAGACAGGTTGGAATCAGAGGTGACAAAGCCCTTCTTGTAGTCCTTCACGCGGGACACCATGGCAGCCTCGTCCTCAATGCTCTGGGATCCATAAATAAAGGAGACGCCGCCCTGCTTGGCCAGGGCGATGGCCAGCTTCTCGCCGGAAACAGCCTGCATCAC
>CALEQS010000198.1 GCA_937907975.1 uncultured Clostridia bacterium
TGGACGACGGTGGGGAACAGCTCGTCCTTGCCCATGGCGGGTAGGAGGAAGCCGACGGTGTGCGACTGAGCACACAGCCGCTCCACCACGTCGGCGCCGTGGATATAGTCCACCGTGCCGTTCACCGTGGGCAGATAGTCGTCCAGAAATGCCTGCAGCGTGCCCACTGCCAGCTGGCTGGGCGCGTCCGGGACGGTGATGGTGGTCTTTTCCCCATCGCAGAGCATCTCAAACTGCTGGCCCCGGCCGGCTCCGGTGTGGGCGCCGGGATAGCGCGCCAGCAGAGCGTCCCGCATGGCCGCGCCGTCCACGCCGAAGCACACCCGGTGGATGGGCTCGAACTCCAGCGACTCGTCGTGCAGATTCACCAGCTCCACCAGCGCATAGCGGGCCTTCTCCGCCTCGGGCGTGCCCTTCTTCTCCTCATAATTGGCCTTGGCAGAGGCGAGTGAGTGGTTGCCGTCGCCCACGGCAAAGAGCAGAAGGGGTTTCCCCTCCGCGTCATAGCGGCGCTCAAATTCGCCCTGATCGGCCAGCACGCTCAGCGCAGAGGCCAGTTCAAACATCTGCTCCTCCCCCATGAGGTAGCCGGTGATGTGGCCGCCCTGCTCCATCAGGTCAAAGTCGTAGATCTCCTCCATCTGGTCGGTCTCGGCGGTCAGCGGCTCAATGGCAGAGCAGTCCGGGTCGTCCACCAGCAGCATCACATGGGGCAGCTCCAGCGCCGCACCCCGTCGCACCGCCACCCGGGGCGGGATGCGGGAGAGCACCGTGCGCTCGGTGGCCCGGATCAGGGTGGATGCGCCGGGAGTATAGTCGTAATCCTCCAGGTCGATCTGGCCCACGATGCCCCGGCGCAGTGCGCCGTTGTTCAGCCGCCGCTCCACATAGATGAGGCTGTCCGGCAGGACGCGGAACAGATCCTGCTCCAGATAGCGCACCATCTCCGCGTTGATGGCGGCGATGTGCTCCTCCGTGTGCCCGTCGGACAGCTTCTGCTCCGGCAGGATGAGCTTCAGAGCAGAGGGAGCATCCCCCACGGTCTGCTCCACCCGCTGCCAGTATTCCGGCTCAGAGGTATACTGGTCGCAGGCGACCACACTCCACTTGGTCAGATCTACATCCTCTTTTTTGGGCAGCAGCACATCCGCCGGGTCGAAGCCCAGGTGGCTCCAAGGTTCGTTCATATTATCCACACGCTCCATTTCTCTTTGTGCCGAGAGCCCCCCACGCCGCATAAGTGAACACGGTATGAGGGGCTCTCACCGGCGCAGTGCTCCCGCCGGTTCAGCGTTTTTTCTGTTTTCTTCTTACAGGGCAGCCCGGATGGCGGCCAGCAGGTCGTCGAACTCCTCGTAAGCGGCCAGCTCCGGGTGATCCTTGCGGATCTGCTCGGTGCTGCGGAACAGGAAGCCCGCCTTGCTGGCCTGGATCATGCCCAGATCATTATAGCTGTCACCGCTGGCGATGGTCTCAAACCCGATGGACTGGAGCGCCTTGACGGTGGTCAGCTTGCTCTTTTCGCAGCGCATCTTGTAGCCGGTGATGGTGCCGTCCTCGGCGACCTCCAGACTGTTGCAGAACAGGGTGGGCCAGCCCAGCTTGGCCATCAGGGGCTTGGCAAACTGCTCGAAAGTGTCGCTCAGGATGATGACCTGGCAGTCCCTGCGCAGCTCGTCCAGAAACTCCTTCGCGCCGGGCAGCGGGTCAATGGTGGCGATCACGTCCTGGATCTCCTTCAGGCCCAGATGGTGCTCCTTCAGGATCTCCAGCCGGTAATTCATCAGCTTATCGTAGTCGGGCTCGTCCCGGGTGGTGCGCTTCAGCTCGGGAATGCCGGTGGCCTCGGCGAAGGCGATCCAGATCTCGGAAACCAGAACGCCCTCCATGTCCAGACAGGTAATAACCATTTTTATCTCTCCTTTGCGGCGGTATAAAATGCTCAGCGGTGCTTGATAAAGTGCTCCATCCGCTCCAGTGCGGTAGAAAGGTCGTGGATGGACGCGGCGTAGCAGGCCCGGAAGAAGCCCTCGCCGCCAGGGCCGAAGGCGCTGCCGGGAATAACGGCGACGTGCTCCGCCTCCAGGAATTTTGTGCAGAAGGTGTCGCTGTCCATGCCGGTGGACTGGATGCTGGGGAACATATAGAAGGCCCCCTTGGGCTCGAAGCACTCCAGACCGATGGAGCGGAAGCCGTCCAGCAGGAAGCGGCGGCGGCCGTCGTACTCCTCCCGCATGGCGGCGATGTCCTCATCGCCGTACTGCATGGCCTCAATGGCGGCGTACTGGCTCATGGTCGGGGCGGACATGATGCCGTACTGGTGCAGCTTGATGATCTGACTCACCAGCTCCCGGGGGCCGCAGAGGTAGCCCATGCGCCAGCCGGTCATGGAGTAGGCCTTGGAAAAGCCGTTGACCACGATGGTGCGCTCATACATACCGGGGATCTCGGCGATGGAGACGTGGTGTTCGTCGCCGTAGGTCAGCTCGGCGTAAATCTCGTCGGAGATGACTAGAATATTCCTGCTCTCCAGCACCTCGGCGATGGCCTCCAGATCACTGCGCTCCATGATGCCGCCGGTGGGATTGCAGGGGTAGGGCAGCACCAGCGCCTTGGTCTTGGGGGTGATGGCCGCCTTCAGCTCCTCGGCCGTCAAGCGGAACTCGTTCTCCGCCTTCGTCTCCACAAAGACGGGCGTGCCCAAGCTCATGCTGGTCAGCGGGCCATAGCAGACAAAGGACGGGGTGGGGATAATGACCTCGTCGCCGGGCTCAATGCAGCAGCGCAGGGCCAGGTCAAGGCCCTCACTGCCGCCCACGGTGACGATGATCTGACTCATGGGATCATAGCTCAGGTGGAAGCGCCGGTTCATATAGAAGGAGATCTGCCGGCGCAGCTCCGAAAGGCCCCGGTTGGGGGTGTATTTGGTGCGACCCTTCTCCAGGGAGCGGATGCCCGCATTGCGGATGTGCCACGGGGTGACAAAGTCCGGCTCACCGATGCCCAGAGAGATGGCGTCAGGCATCTCCTCCAGAATATCGAAGAACTTGCGGATCGCGGAGGGGGGCACCGCCTGAATGCGCTGATTCAGAACAGTGGAATAGTCGATCATACGAAACAGAACCCCTCTTCCTTCTCCTTCTCCTTGTTGAAGATCAGGTGATTCTCCTTATACTTCTTCAGGATGAAGTGGGTGGCGGTGGACTGCACCGCGTCGATGGTGGACAGCTTCTGGGTGACGAAATTGGCCACCTCCCGCAGGGTGCGGCCGGAGATGATGACGGTCATGTCGAAGTCGCCGCTCATCAGATAGCAGGACTCCACCTCTTCATACTGGTAGATCCGCTCGGCCACCCGGTCGAAACCGTCGCCCAGCTGGGGCTCCACCTTGACCTCGATCAGGGCGGTGACCGCCTCGCGCTCGGTCTTGTCCCAGTCCACCACGGCCTTGTAGCCGACGATGGTGCCATTCTCCTCCAGACGCTTGACCTCTGCGTCCACCTTTTCCTCACTTGCGCCGGTCATTGCCGCCAACTGCTTATGCGTCAGCGTGCAGTCGGCTTCTATCAAACGAAGCAGCTGTTCCATGCGTTTCAGTTCCTCCTTAAAATATCTCGCCCCGCCACGGCAGAAGGCGATATCAGATAGATTTTATTATAGTGTGTTCCTCCGTAAAATGCAACGCCGGTTTCCCGCTTTAGTCCGTCAAATGGACATTTTGCCGCAAACGCAGGACGAAATGCGCGTTATTCCTCTGCACCTGCTCCCTTTGTGCACCTTTGCGCAGAGCTTTGCCGGCTTTACGCCGCTTTTTCGGGCAGGTGGCCGATTTTACGCCGCCAGCGCATTTTTCTCTTATGTGCGCCAGAGCTCTATGCTAGAATAAAGGCACGAAGCAGGGATAAACGCAGTTTAGAGTCACACCGGCGGTGTCAGTCGCAACGAGTTTTCGTTCGGACGGCACCGCCGGTTTCTGTTTTTCCCGCCGAAATTCATTTTATTCTATGGAGGTTTTCAATTATGCCGCATAACAAGAGAGAAAGTCTGATCTACACCGTCATGATGTGCTTCACCATGGTGCTCTGGATGAGTTTCTACAACGTCGCCATCCAGATGGGCGGAGTGCATACCGCCGTATTCAGCGAGGGCTGGCTGGGCTTCCCGCTGGCCTGCATCTGCGCCATGTGCCTGGACTGGTTCCTGGTGTCCCGACTGGCCAAGGGCTTCGCCTTCCGCTTTCTGGTCACGCCCGAGAGCAGTGACACGAAGAAAGTGCTCGCCATCTCCTGCTCTATGGTGGTATGCATGGTGTTCTTCATGAGCTTTTACGGCGCCGTTGAGGGCTGCGTCCGCTCCGGCGCGTGGGATCGGCTGCTGCTGAACTGGCTCATCAACATCCCCCGCAACTTCATCATGGCCCTGCCCTTCCAACTGCTCGTCGCCGGCCCGCTGGTGCGCACGCTGTTCCGCCGCCTGTTTCCCGTGGGCTGTGTGCACTGATATATTCTTTTCACATGGCACGCATGAAAACAATACATTTTACTTATCTCTCCCCTTTTTGTACAACAGGCACGGTGTCCTTCCGTCCCCTTTCGGCGTTTTGCGCAAATTTCTTTTGTATACCTATTTAATATAAGGTTTTCCAAAAAAATTGCGTCGAACATTCCGAACCGGCGGAAAACGGAACTTTTTACGCCGGTTATTTTTTTCAGCAATGCGAAGCAACTGATCTCTGCAGGAAATCAGTGCTTAATATACACAATTTTTTCTCAGATCCCTTTTATTTTTTCATCTATTTTCACCGCATCATATAAACAAATTCCATTTGATTTTTTGTTTTTTGGTGCTAAAATAGGTGCAAAGCAACAAGGTGTCTATTTTCGTTGCTTCGCATTCTGCCCCGGCAGAGAGGAAGGAGTGTGACCCGTGGAGGACAACGTCAAATCCGATCCCGAACACCGCGAAGGCGGCCAGGGATCTGGTCAGTTGCTGTTTGTGCTGCTGGTCGTCCTGATCATCTGTGGAGGCAACGGCGTCGGCATTCTGGCCGCAGGCGTGATCTGGAAGCTCACGCATCATATGGCCGCTGCCATTGTGTCCGCCGTCATCATCACGGTGCTGGCGTTCGCCGCCGGCATGACGCTGGTGGTGCTGCACAACAAGCGCCGCAGATAAATCCCCCAAGTCCGGCTCCTGAAGCCGGCGAGTAGAAAGGAAGTGAGTCTTGTAAATGAGTCTTGCAGATTTTCTGAAGGAAGAACTGGTCGATGATACCGTATTCACCATTCCCATCGGGAAGGGCATCGGCATCTCGGAATCCACCGCAGTCAGCTGGGTGGTCATGGCAGTCATCATTCTGCTGTGCATCATTCTGGGCAGCAACCTGAAAGTGGATCACATCTCCAAGCGGCAGGCCGCCGCAGAGTTCATCGTGACAAAGCTGGAGAGCATGGTCGGCAATATCGTTGGCGAGGGCGGCAAAGACTACGTCCCCTATCTGGTCACCGTGCTGCTCTACCTCGGCTTTGCCAACATCATCGGCGTGTTCGGCTTCAAGCCTCCCACGAAGAGTCTGATCGTCACCGGCGCTCTGGCCGTGATGAGCATTATTCTGGTGGAGGTCTCCGGCATCCGGGCCAAGGGCCCCGGCGGGTGGCTGCACTCCTTCATTGAGCCCACCCCCATCGTCGCCCCGTTCAACATCCTGGACATCTTCACCCGCCCCCTGTCTCTGTGTATGCGACTGTTCGGCAACGTGCTGGGCGCCTTCGTCATCATGGAGATCCTCGATCACGTCACCAAGGCAGTGATCCCCGCCGTGGCAAGTCTGTACTTTGACTTCTTCGACGGTCTGCTTCAGGCCTACGTTTTCGTCTGCCTGACCGGTATGTACATCAAGGAGGCCACGGAGATCAGCGAGAGCTGATCCGGCCAAAACCGCAAAACCAAACATAAGTAAAAGGAGATTATTATTATGACTGGTACTATTCTGGCCATTGGCGCCGGCATCGCCGTTCTCTGCTGCATGGGCGCTGGCATCGGCATCGGCATCGCCACCGCTCACGCCTGCGACGCTATCGCCCGTCAGCCCGAGGCCTCCGGCAAGATCAACAGCACCATGATTCTGGGCTGCGCTCTGGCTGAGGCTACCGCTATCTACGGTTTCGTCATCGGCCTGATGATCCTGTTCGTCCTCTAATCCACCTCGTTTCCCCGCATTGCGCGGGGCACAAAGAAAGCAGGTAACAAAGGTGCTAAGAATTGATATTAACCTGATCTTCACGGTCATCAATGTCCTTGTTCTCTGCGCTGCTGTCCGTATTTTCCTCTGGAAGCCCATTCACAAGATTTTGGATGAGCGTCAGGCTCAGGCCGACTCCATGCTGACCGATGCCGCCAAGGCCAAAGAAGAGGCCGAGGCGCTGGTCGAGGAGCACAAGGCATCCATGGCCGGCATTGAGCAGGAGAAGGCCGCCGCCGTGGCGGAGGCCAAGAAGCGTGCCCAGACCGAGGGCACCCGCATTGTCGAGGAGGCCAAGAGCCGCGCTGACAGCATTGTGCGCGAGGCAGAGACCGAGGGCCAGGCCCGGAAGGATGAGATCATCCGGCAGGCCAACAGCGAGATCACCGAGATCATCGTCGCCGCCACCGCCAAGGTGGCCGGTGTTCCCGTCGGCGGAGACAGCGATCTCTACGACGAGTTCCTGAAGAAGGCGGGGGATACGAATGAGTAAGTCCGCCAAAGACTACGCCGAGCAGTGCCTCGGCCTTCAGATCCCCCTGACCGCCCTGACGGACACCATCGCCATTTTCCATGATGTGCCCGTGCTGCGCGAGCAGCTGTGTGATCCCACCCTTCCGATGGATCACAAAATGGACATCATTGATCGCATCATCCCCCTGGATGCCCGCGATCTGCTGAAGCTGATGTGCACGGAAGATCAGCTGGGGCTGCTGGAGGAGGTCAATGACCTCTATCACGCCCTGTCCCAGAAGCGCAAGGGTGACCTCTATGTCACGCTGCGCTACGTCACCGCTCCCACTGAGGAGCAGCTGGACGGCATCAAGCAGTTTGTCACCCACCGGTACGGTGAAGAGGGCGTCGTCTTTGAGATGAAGGAAGATCCCACGCTGGTCAGCGGCTTCAAGCTGACTGCCGGCAACGAGGAGTATGACTGGAGCGCTCAGGGCCGTCTGGCTCAGCTCCAGCAGCGTCTGAGCACGGTCAAGACCGCCAGCGAAAAGGGCATCATTTCCATCCTGAAGGCGGAGATCGAGGACTTCGACCTGAACGCCGAGTTCCAGGAGATCGGCACTGTCCAGTCCGTGGGCGACGGCATCGCCCGCATCGACGGCATTGACCACGCCGCTTACGGCGAGATCGTTATTTTTGACTCCGGTGTCAAGGGCATGGTGCAGGATGTGCGCACCGACAGCATCGGCGTCATTCTGTTCGGCAGCGATGTCGAGATCAAGGAAGGCAGCCGCGTCGTCCGCACCGGCAAGCGCGCCGGCATCGGCGTTGGCGACAATATGCTGGGCCGCGTGGTGGATGCGCTGGGCGCTCCCATCGACGGCAAGGGCGAGATCAAAGCCGACGACTATCGGCCCATCGAGCACAAGGCCCCCGGCGTCATCACCCGTAAGGAGGTCAACCAGCCTCTGCAGACCGGTATTCTGGCCATCGACTCTATGTTCCCCATCGGCCGCGGCCAGCGTGAGCTGATCATCGGCGACCGTCAGACCGGTAAGACCGCTCTGGCCGTGGACACCATCCTGAACCAGAAGGGCAACGGCGTCATCTGCATCTATGTGGCCATTGGCCAGAAGGCCTCCACGATTGCGCAGATCGTCAACACCCTCAAGACCCACGGCGCCATGGACTACTCCATCGTGGTCTCTGCCACCGCGTCTGACCCCGCCACCCTTCAGTATATTGCTCCCTACTCCGGCGCCGCCATCGGTGAGCACTTTATGGACGAGGGCAAAGATGTGCTTATCATCTATGATGATCTGAGTAAGCACGCTCAGGCCTACCGTGCAATTTCTCTGCTGCTCAAGCGCCCCCCAGGACGTGAGGCTTATCCTGGCGACGTGTTCTATCTGCACTCCCGTCTGCTGGAGCGCGCCTGCCGCCGGGACGAGAAGTACGGCGGCGGCTCCATGACGGCTCTGCCCATCATTGAGACCCAGGCCGGCGACGTGTCCGCTTACATCCCCACCAACGTCATCTCCATCACCGACGGTCAGATCTTCCTGGAGAGCGATCTGTTCCACTCCGGTCAGCGTCCCGCCGTCAACGTAGGTCTGTCCGTGTCCCGTGTCGGCGGCAAGGCCCAGACCAAGGCCATGAAGACGGTGGCCGGTACCCTGCGTATCGACCTGTCCCAGTACCGCGAGATGGAGTCCTTCACCCAGTTCAGCTCTGATCTGGATGATGCCACCCGCAGTATGCTGGATTATGGCCGCAGCCTGTATCTGCTGCTGAAGCAGCCCCTCTATCACCCCATGAGCGTGGCCAAGCAGGTCATTCTGCTCTGCGCCGCCAACGAAAAGCTGCTGGTGGACGTGGGGGCCGACAAGATGGAGGCCTTCAAGGACGATCTGATGAACTTCATGGAGACCGAGCACCCCGAGATCGTCTCCGAGATCACCGATACCGGCAAGCTCTCCGACGAGCTGAAGGAACAGGTGCTGAGCGCAGTCAAGCAGTTTAAGAGCAGGTGATTTCATGGAAAGCATGAGAGACATCCGCAACCGGATCACCAGCGTGCAGAAGACCATGAAGATCACCAACGCCATGTATCTGATGGCCTCTTCCAAGCTGAAGAAGGCCCGCAAAACGCTGGCGGAGACGGAACCCTACTTTGCCTCCCTCCAGCGGGCGATCTCCAAGATCATCCTCCACACGGATCTGAACAACGAGCGTTTCTTCGCCACTGACCGGAGCATCCCGGACGATCAGGTCCGCCACGGCTACATCATCATTACCTCCGACCGCGGCCTTGCCGGCGCATACAACCACAACGTCTGCAAGGTAGCGGAGACGGAGCTGAAGAAGTCGGACAATGACGTCATCTTCTGCATCGGCCAGTCCGGCCGGAACTACTTTGCCCGCCATCCGGAGCTTCGCTTCCAGATGGATCAGGACTACTGCTTCTCCGCAGGTGTGCCCTCTGTCTGGCTGGCCCGCAATCTGGCCAACCATGTCATTGACCTGTTCCTGAAGGGTGAGCTGGACGCCGTCCATGTGGTGTACACCAAGATGGTGAACGCCATGACCTCTGAGACGGAACTCATCCAGCTGCTGCCCCTGAAGGGCAATATGTTCCCGGACACTCAGGTGGACGAGACGGAAACCTACATTGAAAACTTTGACCCCTCCCCCTCCGAGGTGCTGCGCAAGGTGGTGCCCAACTACGTCAAGGGTATGCTCTACGGCACCATGGTGGAGTCCTATGCCTCCGAGCAGAATGCCCGTATGAGCGCCATGGACAGCGCCACCGAAAACGGCAAGGAGATCGTCAGCCAGCTCTCGCTGCAGTATAACCGCATCCGTCAGGCCGCCATCACCACTGAGATCATCGAGGTGGTCAGCGGCGCGGCAGCACAGGAGCAGAGCTGACACGCATCCGTTTCGATCCGTTCGCCGGGTCGGGGCGGCGGCGCACGAAAAGCGTGCGCTTAATTCCAATTTGTTCGCGCCGCAAGGCGCGTGATGGAGGTACAGATGAAACAAGGAAAGATCTCACAGGTCGTTGGACCTGTGGTCGATGTCGTCTTTGACGGCGACTACCTCCCCCGGATCAAAGAGGCCCTGACCGTTGAGGTAGAGGGCAAAAAGCTGGTCATGGAAGTGGCCAAGCACATGGGCGGCCGCACCGTCCGCTGCATTCTGCTGGATGCTGCGGAAGGTCTGGCGCGGGATATGATCGTCACTGCCACCGGCAGCGCCATCAGTGTGCCCGTCGGCCCCGAGACCCTGGGGCGTATGTTTAATGTGTTGGGCGAGACGATCGACGGCGGCGCAGAGTTCCCCGAGGACTGTGAGCGCTGGCCCATCCATCGTGATCCCCCGTCCTTTGCCGACCAGAGCCCCGCTGTGGAGATCCTGGAGACCGGCATCAAGGTCATCGACCTGCTCTGCCCTTACGCCAAGGGCGGTAAGATCGGCCTGTTCGGCGGCGCCGGCGTCGGCAAGACCGTGCTGATCCAGGAGCTGATCACCAACGTGGCTCAGGAGCACGGCGGTTATTCCATCTTCACCGGCGTCGGAGAGCGTACCCGCGAGGGCAACGACCTCTGGACCGAGATGAACGAGTCCGGCGTTATCAAAAAGACCGCGCTGGTCTTCGGTCAGATGAACGAGCCCCCCGGAGCCCGTATGCGCGTGGCTATGAGCGGTCTGACCATGGCGGAATACTTCCGCGACCAGCAGCATCAGGACGTGCTGCTGTTCATTGATAACATCTTCCGTTATCTGCAGGCAGGCAGCGAGGTCTCCGCTCTGCTGGGCCGTATGCCTTCCGCCGTGGGTTATCAGCCCACCCTGGCCAACGAAATGGGCGAGCTGCAGGAGCGCATCGCATCCACGAAGAACGGCTCTATCACCTCTGTGCAGGCCGTCTACGTCCCCGCTGACGACCTGACCGACCCGGCTCCTGCCGCCACCTTCGCCCATCTGGATGCAACCACCGTTCTGAGCCGTAAGATCGCCGAGCAGGGCCTGTACCCCGCCGTTGATCCTCTGGAGTCCACCTCCCGCATTCTGGAGGCCGACGTGGTGGGTGAGGAGCACTACAACGTGGCCCGTCAGGTGCAGGCCGTCCTCCAGCGCTATGAGGAGCTGCAAGACATCATCGCCATTCTGGGCATGGAGGAATTGGACGAGGACGATAAGCTGACCGTCAGCCGCGCCCGTAAGATCCAGCGTTTCCTGTCCCAGCCTTTCCATGTGGCGGAGAACTTCACCGGCGTCAAGGGCGTTTATGTCCCCGTGGAGGACACGGTGGCCGGCTTCAAGGCCATCATCAACGGCGAGATGGACGAATACCCCGAGCTGGCCTTCTTTAATGTGGGCACCATCGAGGACGTCAAGAAGAAGGCGGAGACCCTCGCCGCCCAGAACTGAGCGGCAAGGGAGGAAGCGGCATGAAAACATTCAATCTGCGGATCTCCGCCATCCGCCGCGACTTCTACACCGGGCCCTGTGAGTCGCTGGTGTTCACCACCATCGACGGCATGGTCGGCATCCTGGCCGACCATGTGCCCACGGTGTACGCCGTCAGCGCCGGTGAGCTGCGTTTCACCGTGAACGGTGAGACGAAGGTGCTGGCCGTCGGCGATGGACTGGCCCGCGTGGCCGGTGACAAGGTCACCATTCTGGTGGACTTTGCGGAGCTGGCCAGCGAGATCGACGCCATCCGCGCCAAGGACGCCGCC
>CALEQS010000199.1 GCA_937907975.1 uncultured Clostridia bacterium
TGGACGCCCTCAACAGCTGGCAGCTGGTGCGTGAGTTGAAGGAGGCCACCGGTCTGCCCGCCGCCGCATCCTTCAAGCACGTCTCTCCCGCCGGTGCGGCTGTGGGCCTGCCGCTGACCGAAATCGACCGCCAGATCTACTTTGTCAACAAGGATCAGGAACTCACTCCCATTGCCTGCGCCTATATCCGCGCCCGGGGCGCAGATCGGCTCTGCTCCTATGGCGACTGGGCCGCACTGTCTGATGTCTGCGACGCAGCCACAGCCAGCTATCTGAAGGCTGAAGTTTCTGACGGCATCATCGCCCCCGGCTATACGGAAGAGGCGCTGGAGATCCTCAAGAGCAAAAAGAAGGGCAATTACAACATTGTGCAGATCGATCCCGATTATGAGCCCAAGGAGCAGGAGCGGCGCGAGATCTTCGGCGTTGTGTTTGAGCAGGGCCATAACTTCTACAAGGTGGATGAATCTCTGCTGGGGAACATTGTAACAGAGAACAAGGATCTTCCTGTTGCCGCCAAGACCGATCTGATCGTGTCCCTCATTACGCTGAAATATACCCAGTCCAATTCCGTCTGCTATGTCAAGAACGGCCAGACCATTGGTGTCGGTGCCGGTCAACAGTCACGTGTCCACTGCGTCCGTCTAGCCGGAGGCAAGGCGGACAACTGGATGCTGCGCCAGCACCCCAAGGTGCTCGCTCTGCCCTTTAAGGACGACATCCGCCGCCCTGCTCGCGACAACGCCATTGATGTCTATATCTCTGACGAGTATGAAGATGTACTGGCTGAGGGCGTCTGGCAGGAGACTTTCAAGGTCAAGCCCGAGGTGCTGACCAGGGAGGAGAAGAAGGCATGGCTGGCTACGATGACTGACGTGGCTCTCGGTTCCGATGCATTCTTCCCCTTCGGCGACAATATTGAGCGCGCTGCCAAGTCCGGCGTAAAGTATGTGGCCGAACCCGGTGGATCTATTCGCGACGACAATGTGATTGAAGCGGCCAATCACCACGGCATGGTAATGGCCTTTACCGGTATGCGTCTGTTCCATCATTAAGCAGGAGGCTTTATAGAATGAGAGTTTTAGTTGTTGGTTCCGGCGGCCGTGAGCACGCCATTGTCTGGGCACTTTCCAAGAGCCCCCGCGTCACAGAGCTCTTCTGCGCCCCCGGAAATGCGGGCATCGCACAGCTGGCCACCTGTGTTCCCGTCAAAGCCACTGATGTGGACGCCATGGTTGCATGGGCCAAGGAAAACAAGATGGACTTCGTTATGGTGGCTCCGGATGATCCGCTGGCCCTCGGCATGGTGGATGCGCTGGAGAAAGCCGGTATTCCCGCCTTCGGCCCCCGGAAAAATGCTGCTGTGATTGAAGCCAGCAAGGCATTTTCCAAAGAGCTGATGCGTAAGTACCACATTCCCACCGCAAAATATGCCACGTTTACGGATATGGACGCGGCGATCCAATATATTCACGAGCAGGGAGCGCCCATTGTGGTCAAGGCCGACGGCCTGGCGCTGGGCAAGGGTGTCACTGTCGCTGCAACTGAGGACGAGGCCGTAGAAGCCGTCCGGGAGATGATGGCAGACAATAAGTTTGGTGCCTCCGGTTCCACTGTTGTCATTGAAGAGTGCATGACCGGCCCTGAAGTCACGGTGCTCTGCTTTGCAGACGGTGAGCACATTGCGCCGATGCCTTCCTCTCAGGATCATAAGCGGGCATTTGACGGCAATCAGGGCCCCAATACCGGCGGCATGGGTGCGATCTCTCCCACGCCCTATTACACCCCGGAGATCGCGCAGAAGTGCGTGACGGAGATCTTTGAGCCGACTATGGCAGCTATGAAGGCGGAAGGGCGTCCCTTCCAGGGCGTCATCTACTTTGGCCTGATGCTGACCCCGGAGGGGCCAAAGGTAGTAGAATACAACGCTCGCTTTGGCGACCCTGAGTGCCAGGCTCTGTTGATGCGCCTGGATACCGATTTGATGGACATTTTGGAAGCCTGCGTCAATGGCACGCTGGATCGGTTGGACATTCACTGGAAGCAGGAGGCATCCTGCTGTCTGGTACTGGCCTCCGGCGGCTATCCCGTGGCCTATGAAAAGGGAAAAGTCATCACCGGGCTGGACGCTGTCGAAAACGCCATCGTGTTCCATGCTGGTACTGCGGCTAAGAACGGCGCCATCGTCACGAACGGCGGGCGGGGGGTGGGGGTCACCGCTCTGGGTAAAACGCTGGAGGATGCGATTCAGAACGCCTACGCGGCCGCTAAACCGATCCATTTCGACGGAATGCATTTCCGCACTGATATTGGTCACGCATTCTGATAAGTATAATCTAAAGAGCCATGGTCGATTGAAAATCGACCATGGCTCTTTTCTTATTCTAAAATACAACTCCATGCATCGGTAAGGCGCTCCAGACTCCAGCTCGCATTGGCCGGACTGGTGGAGGGGAGGCAGACCGCAGGAAAATCGGTCTGACCGTATTGATAGCGCCGATACAGTGCATCCGCCTTTCGCCCGTTGGTATAGATATGCTGAATTTTCGCATGGGATAAAATTTCAGTGAGATCTGTCGGCACAACATCCCGAATACTGCTGTCAGATGACCCGGTAATAGAACAGGAAGAAATGACATCCCACAGAGCAATACGGTTACGAAGGAGGAAATCTTTTTTCTCCGTGATGGAGCAGGGAAGTGGCTGGGCATAAACGGCGGCCAATACCCGCCAGAAGCGGTTATGTGGATAGCCGTAGAAAAAGCCGTTTTCTCTGGATTTGACGGAAGGGAAGCTGCCCAAAATTAAAATGCGGGAATTTATGTCCCAGACCGGCGGAATTGGATGTGAGATCATATTTTCACTCCGCGACACGGATCTTTTTTAATTGAGCGTAGCGGGGAAGTGCATTTACCTTTGGTACCTGCACCTCGCCCTGGATCAGGGGCAGCGCATAGTCAATAAATTCCTGAGTGACTCCATTGCCCGCTACGTTGATCCAGCCGTCAGGTACTTTTTTTTCTGCGTTAGCAGTTTCCGTCAGCGGCACAGCGGTCACTCCGCACTGATATTCAGCACAATCACTGCGCTTAAAGCCGATCATACAGTCTGAGCTGCCGCTGATCGCCCGTTCCACGGCAGAACGACCCGTGGCATAGGATTCGTCAAGATCCGTCTGTGACGCAATGTGGGCCGCGCAGCGCTGAAGCAGAGACAGTTCAATGCCGCGCGCTTTATAACCGAGCCGTTGTTTTACAATATCTGCCAGATAGGCGGCCAACCCGCCCAGCTGAATGTGTCCGAAGCCGTCTGCGGCAGCAGTTTTTACATCGTTGATATAAGAGCCATCTGCGTAATGAATGCCCTCGGATACCGCCACCAGACAATGTCCTGTATTTTTTACGCTCCGAGTGACATCATTCAGAAAC